>PMYF01000291.1 GCA_003171295.1 Acidobacteriota bacterium
AGGAGAGCGCTGTCCGAAATCGGCTCGGGCGCTTCCCAACGGGAGAGGCGGGAGAAACTGCTGGAGGCCGCACGCCGCCGGGAGATCGACGTCGTGCTGGTGTGGCGGCTGGATCGCTGGGACCGGTCGGTCACGGACCTGCTGGCGACCCTCCAGGAACTGGAGCATCTGGGAGTCGGTTTCGTCTCGCTCACGGAGGCGCTGGATCTGACAACACCGGCCGGTCGAGCCATGGCCGGCTTGCTGGCAGTCTTCGCCGAATTCGAGCGGGAAATTCTCCGCGAACGGGTCCGCGCCGGCTTGGCCCATGCACGTCAGAATGGCCAGCGCCTGGGCCGACCGCTAACGGCGGCCCTCCACTCCGAGCAGGTGCGGAAGCTGCACCGTGCTCGCCTCAGCAAATCCGCGATCGCCCGCCGATTACACATCGGAAGAACCTCCGTGCGCCGCATCCTAGCGTCAAAGTAACCCCAAATCAGGTCGCCCAGACGATCTTATGCACCCTTCCCGAAAGCTCACGATGGGCGAGCTACAGGTCTGAATCGGAAATTCCGGTTGAATAGCATCTCTTAGCGAGAGTAAAGTATGAGAAATATGTACGGAATATTAAGTCAAATCCAGGCAAGTCAGAGCAAGTCGTCTTGGAAGAGATCGGACACGGCATAGCAGCTGGAATGCCCATGCGCACATCGCGAACGTCCCAAGGATCGGAGCCGCCGGACGCAAATTCGGCCTCGACCAGGTCTGTCTCTCAGGATCTCAAGCAGTTCTCTCCGTATCAGGTCCTCAACGATGCCGTCAAGGCAGTGCCATCGGTTAAGTACGCGCTCGGTATTGCGGGCGTCGTGGCTGCTGTCGCCATCATCCAAGCCTTCAGAATTGGCTACCGCGTAGCCTTTTTTGGCGCCATCGTCATGTTCGTCCTCATGGTATTGCTCGTCATTTTTGCCAAGCTGACCCAGACCGCCCAGAGACACTTTGTTGCTCCTGTTGTCGTTCTCATGTGGAGCTTCTTGCTGCTCGCCATTGGAACTGCCTGTCTGCTGTTCACGTCGGTATTCTTCAGATACCCCCAGGATCTGCGAGATTGGCTTAAATCCAATTCGATTGCGCAGGGCTCGAACCGTGCCGCCGAACCTGCTTTGTCCACGGTATTGGCTAAGGGAGTGCCTTCGGCCCCTGCCCAACCTCGGCGTTCGCTCGAACTGGGCTTTGAAATCCTGGCTAGGCGCGATGGCACAGATTCATTCGTGCCTTTGGACGAAGGCGGAGAACTGGCATCGAGCGTCGACGATTACTGCATCCTGGTCAGCCCTTCTACGTCAGGTTATCTGTACGTGCTTCAGCAGGACGCGGCAGGTCAGATTCAGTGGCTCTTCCCTGCAAATGACGTGTCTGAATTTTCGTCCGGAAGCAATCCGGTGGCGCCCGGTAAAGTGCTGACCGTTCCTGCCGACCGGGAGAAAGTGCTCTTCTTGGACTCGACCATGGGCGCCGAAACCGTTGTCGCGGCCTTTTCAGCGACGCCTTGGTTGGAACTGGAGTCGGCGTTGCGAGCCGAAGCTAAAAATAAGAAATTACGTGCTCCGGGCGCGGCAAAGCTAAATTTGTTGGCCAGCAACCGGGGAGCTGGAGGCATGCGTCGAGTGCCGGCCTCGACGGTCAATTTTGCATCTGTCGAGAGCAAGCGACTCAATGGCCGTGCGTATCGCCTTCCTGCGCCATTGGAACTGAACCAATCCTCAGGTGATTTTCTAGTCGTAAAGCAGTCGTTTAACCACGTGGAACCAAGAAAGTGACGGAGATTGTAGCGATGTCGCTCAACTAATCCCCCGAAGAGCAATCAGCGATCCTATCTGACGACTCCACGAGGCAACTATGCCCGGTAGAAACGAGTGCTTGAATCTCCTGGTTAGCTTCCTTTTGTTTTTGCTCACGGCCGCTCCTGTCTACGCCCAGGAAACGACTCAACTAGACCAGCTCGATCGAGAGGCACGCTACTACGCTCGACAAGGAAGGTTCTCGCAAGCCATTGAGGCCGCCACACGGCTGTTGCAGGCGACGCAAGACAAATTCGGTCCGAACAGTCTCGAAACCGCGGACGCTGCGGGCATGCTTGGGCTGTTCCACAAATACGCGGGCCACTATAAGCTCGCCGAACAACTGTACAAGCAGGAGCTCGACACGTTGAAGAGCCTCCCCGGGAACGGCGGGCCGAAGTTCCTCACCGCCTTGAACAACCTCGGGCTGCTTTACCGCGATATGGGCCGCTTGGATGAGGCGGAACCGGTCATGGAGAAAGCACTCGCCCTCAGCAAGCAACAGCTCGGCGATGATCCGGACCTCGCGTACCCTTACAACAACCTGGGCCTCCTCTATATCAGCCTGAAGCAATACGGCAAAGCCGAGCCTCTGTTGAAAACCGCTCTAAGCATCCGTGAAGGGGCGCCCGGAATCGACAAAGATCTGCTTGCCATCAGCTACGACAACCTGGGCAACCTCTACCTGAGCATGGGCCGGCTACAAGATGCCGAAGAAGGTCTCCGCAAGGCGCTGCCCCTGTTCCGCGAAGTGCTTGGCGATACCAATCCCGATACGCTCATCTGCTTCGAAAATCTCTCGGAGCTCTACACCCAAACCAACCGCCGGGAAAAAGCCATCGATTTGCTCTCGACTGCCTTGACTTCCGCCGCGCACGACCGGGGAAGAAACGATCTGAATCTTGTCGATCTCCTGCAC
This sequence comes from Acidobacteriota bacterium, assembly GCA_003171295.1. Classification (GTDB taxonomy): domain Bacteria; phylum Acidobacteriota; class Terriglobia; order UBA7540; family UBA7540; genus Bog-366. The sequence goes on from PMYF01000291.1 coordinate 2,740, forward strand.
CGCCGAGGCGAATTGTACTTAGACGCTCGCCGTTTTTCGGAGGCGGAAGCTGACTTTCAACAAGCCCTCGTCATCACAGACGTAAACAAGGAAACGAATCAACCTCGTATCATCGAAATCCTTCTCGCCGTTGCCAGTTTGTACGGTGAAGTTCAGGAGTACGAGAAGGGAAACGCAGCTCTGGAACGCGCTCAGAAGTTGGAAGAAGGCCTTCCCGGGACAAAGCCCGAATTGCTTTCACTCATCTACTCCCGTAGGGGCTGGTTCCAAATGCAGCTTCAGAATTGGGACGCCTCGCAGGGTTTCTTGCAAAAGGCTCTTGATGTCGAGACGCAAGCCGGAGGCTCAAACGATCTTTCTGTCGCTATCGCGTTAAATAACCTGGCCTCAGTTCAGGCCTCTGCAGGAAAGCTTCAAGAGGCCGAGACAGGCGTGAAGCGAGCCATTGCAATCGATGAAAAGCTCGCGCCCCGGAGTGTCAACCTGGCCGAGAACTACAATCTCTTGGGTTCTGTGCTCGAGCGGCTCGGTCAACCTGAGCCAGCGGAAGAAAACTACCGGCGTACCGTCCAGATGTTGACACGGCTCCTTGGGACACAACACCCAAGAACTGTTACCGCCCAAACGAACGTGGGACTACTGCTCATGAGCCTGGGAAAGTCAGAAGAAGCTCTTGAATTGGCGAAACTGCGGGCGGCGGCTTTCGAAAGCAGCCTGCTCGATCTGCTGGCTTCCGGCACAGAGCAGCAAGCACTCTCCTTTGTCCGTTCGCAGAACCCGTTTGCGTTTTTCGGCACCTTGGGGCAGGCCGAGCCTTTGGCAGAAGCGGTCGTCAATTACAAAGGTGCCGTCACTGACGCTATGTTTGATCGCCGCAACGGTCCTGCGGGCCCCGTCACAGCCGAGCGAAAGGAAGCCCTCGACAAATGGCGCGAGGCTCGACGCCAATTTACAGAATGGACGCTCAAGAAATCGACCGGAGGCTCGGCTCGTCCGCAAGCGTCGAGCCTCTCCGAATCGGCCGCCCCATCCGATCTCCAAGAGTGGCAGGCTAAACGGGACCAGCTATCCGCGGAACTCACCCGTGCAGAAGCAAATTTGGCCCGCCTGAGCGATGGGTTCACCCCGGGGGACGCGAGGTTTAACATAAGTGTTGAGGACATTCAGATTTCGATCCCCTCCGATGCAGCCTTGCTCGATTTCGTTCGCTACTCTCACTATTTGGGAAAAGTACAATGGGAGGATCGGTATGGTGCGATCATTCTCACGTCAACAGGACCTGCTCAGTGGGTTCCGCTTGGGAAAGCTTGGGATATCGAACAGGCAACCGCTGCCTATCATCGCGTCATCCTGGGAAGTGACCCTGTAAACAAACTTCCCAACGTTCTCCGAGCGGTATATGGCCTTCTTGTCGATCCGCTTCTCTCAAAATTGCCGGCGGGCACGAAGCGGCTATTGATCTCGCCCGATGGGGAGCTTAATTTCGTCTCGTTCGGAACGCTCCTTATGCCGAAGGATCGCTTTCTCGCTCAGCAGTATTCCATTACTTATCTAGCGAACGCGCGGACCCTGCTGAATAGGGTGAAGTCGCCCCTGAATAAACAAGTCTTGATCTACGCGAACCCAAGGTTTCGCCTAAAGCCCGAGTCCCCCACCGCAACCCAAGGCGCGGCGGTCGACAGCTCCTTTCAGTTCCCAGTTCTGAATCCGCTTCCTTTCACTACTCAGGAGGCGCGGTCCCTACAACGAATCGCGACTAAGAGTGGTTGGCGCGTCACTCTTCGTGAAGATCTCCAGGCTACGGAAGAAGACCTGCGGACCGCGAGTAAGCCAGGGATTCTTCACTTGGCAACGCACGGTTTCTACCTGCCGGAGAAGGGAACGGAGATGGTTCCCAAAGAAGAAACCGCGCGCGGTCCAGGCGGTATTCGGCAGCGGCCCTCAGTTCATGAAGCTCAACCTAAGCAGCAACAGAAACCGCGCATTAGCGAGGTCGAGGCTTACCAGCAAGGACTCATCACCAGCGTCATGAGGTTAAGCTACCAAGACGTCACCCTCAACAATCCTATGCTCCGCAGCGGCGTCGCCATGGCCGGCGCACAAGACACGCTTGAGAGCTGGCGAACAGGGAAAGTTCTGCCCACGGATAAGGATGGCGTTCTCAATGCGGAAGAAGCCGCCACGCTCGATCTTCAAGGCACCTGGGTGGTTACTTTGTCGACCTGCGACTCAGGCAAAGGCGAGGCCGAACCAGGGGAAGGCATTTTTGGGCTGCGCCGCGGACTGCTCCAGGCCGGAGCGCAGAATCTTTTGACCACCCTGTGGCCCGTGTCCGATGCCCTCACGCCCTCCATTATGGCCGCTTTTTACGAACAGGCTTTCGCCACACACAACGCACCAGCGGCGCTGGCCGACGTCCAGCGTCGTTTCCTCGTGCAACTCCGCAAAGAGCGCGGATTAGATGCAGCGGTTCGTCTCGCCGGAGCCTTCGTTATCACCTCCCAAGGCCCCATCCTCCACTGAGCCGCACCGCCACCGCTATTTTCAAGATCGTCATAATGAATCTTTAGGTCCGCTCAGGAATCGTCACCAGCTTCGCCGCAAGCACCATGTACCCGCTGCCTTGCCAACCCGCAGTCCCGCAGGTGGCAGGTGCTGAACTTAGAGTCTATACGCCCACTTTTCGTCTTCGCACCCACAACGGTTGGATACGGGACGAGGTCCCCGTTCGGCGGGGGCGGCGGACACATGAAGTAGTGCTACCGCAACAGTTTTATTACAGTTTTCCTACGGCAAAAGCAACCGGCCCATTTGGCTACCTGTAATTCATTGATTTAAGAATACTTGCAAGACCTCGCTCATAATTCGAACCCACAATCCCTTGCCTTCGGAGCAGGTGCTCGGACGAAGCATTAAGTGCTTCATTTACAATTGATTGCGTTTTTCTTACTAGTGCCTCTTGGGAATAAACGGCAGTGATTTGGTTGGGGTTTATTGATGATTAACCGCCTTATTTACAATGAGTTGGTACGCCCGGGGTGATTCGAACACCCGACCCCTTGCTTCGTAGGCAAGTGCTCTATCCAGCTGAGCTACGGGCGCACAGTTGATTCTAAAAGCCTTTGCCTCGCCGCCTCCACATCAAGACCCAATGCCTGCGTGGTTTCTGCGGGACTAGGATGCCAGTTGCGGATTTCAGGCATCGCTGCTTCCAGTTCTTCCAGCAATTTCTTGAACCTCGTCGCCACATCTGCCAGTTGCGACATCCTCTCTATTGCCTCCACCTTCTGCTGGCGTGCCGGGTGTATGTATCGCATCGTGGTCGTGATGTTGGAATGTCCCATCAATGCGGAGAGCACGGTCAGTTCCGTCCCCAATTGAACCTGCCTTGTGGCGAAAGTGTGGCGGAGGTCATAGAGCACGAACGGCGAGTCCTTGAAGTGCTTCTTGATTACCGCCTCGTGCGCCTTCTTCAATGAGCCGATATGACCCACGCCGATGTTCTTGGTCTTGGGTCGCCTGACCGGGAACAGGAACCCGTTCGGCGATTCCTTCACCCTGCGTCCCAGTATATCACGCACGGCGGGAGTTGTGGGGATGTCCCTGACGCTCTTCTCGGTTTTCGTCCCGTGGAAGTGTGCTTCGCCCTGCCTGACATCCTCCACATGGAGGGACAGTATCTCGTCCGGGCGTGCACCCGTGTCAAGGGCTATGACGGCAAAGTCGTGCAAGTCGCCCTTGGTCTTCTCAAGGTATTTGTCGCTCTCCTCCATCGTGAGCACTCGCATCCTGCCCGGACTCTCCTTCAGGTATTTGACACGGCGGACGGGATTCCGCAAGGCGAGGTCAATGGAGTCGGCGTACGAATAGATTCGCTTCAATGTCGTCAACGCCCGGTTGACGGTCGCTGCCGTAATATTCCTGTCGGCGTCCTTCCTCTTCTGGCTTGCCCTCCACACTTTGAACTTCTCAACGCTCTCTGCGTCAATCTCGGTCACGAGACGACCGCCGAAAAACTTTTTCAGGCTGGCGACATTCACCTTGTGGAGTACGACCGTTGCAGGCGAGAGGTTGACCTCCGCCCACCCGATGAACCTGTCCGCAAGCTCGGAGAGTCTGGGGATGTCGGAATGCTTGGGGACGCCTTGGACTGAGTTCAGGATTCTGAGGCGAAGGGCACTGACGGCGTTCTCGGCGTCCTTCCGGTTGGTTCGCTTCGTGCTGCCGACATAGCGGCGTCCGAAGAGTTCAAAGTCATACGACCAGAACTTGCTCCGCTTGACGACAGCCATAGCGCCCTATCATACCACAGGCAGGGGGAGCGGGGCGGGATGCAGGATGATATAGGGTATGTAGGCCACCAATTCCCTGGAGGCAGCTTGACCTTCGAGGTATATTCCCCCTTATGCACTCCGCCAACACAGACCCCGTACTCCGAGACTGGCTCCGCTGGGCGCCGGAGCGGGGCAGCACGCCGATGTTTGTCCGCACGGTTGCCGAAGCTGCTCTCATGGCTTGCATGCCCGATTGCGTCCTGCTGCGGCCAGTGCTCGTCGAACTGAAGCGCCGGTACCCCGAACCCGAGCCTGGCAAGCCCCCCAATTTCACACCCAGGCATGATGCACCTCGGTAATCCCGTTGCGGTTTTGACTTGACATCTTGACCTGCGGGGGCGAGCATTTCGCCAATCAGCCTAGCTGAATGTCAAGGCCGAGAGGGATGGCATAATGGCAGCCTTCATCCGCTCCTGTCTTGCGCTGCGCACGCTCCTTGGGTTCCCCAGCTGCGCCCAGGGCTTGACTGCCCGCCCCTTCCTCACAGGCTATGTCCCACAAGAGAACCACAACTTGATTTTCAAGGAGGCTAATCATGGCACGAACCAGTGTTCAGGCACCGGCCCCGCAGCCCGACCCCGAGGTTAAGAAGCTACAGGTTTTGGTGGGCCATTGGACGTTCAAGGGGGAATACAAGGCTGGACCGTTGGGACCCGACGGCAAGGTTGCTGGGGAATACACCGGTCGGATGATTCTCGGAGGCTTCTTCTTCGAGGGCCGGTTGACTGAAAAGGCACCTTTCGGAGAGATGCGAGGCCTTGAGGTCGAGGCATACGACCCAGCGAAGAAGAGCTTTGTCAGCAACTGGTACCTGTCCGGCGGAAGCACGATTTCAGGGATGTTGACCGCCAGCGGAAACACATTTGCCTGGGAAGGAAAGTTGATGGCTGCGGGAAAGGAGTACCAGTACAAACAGACCATCATGGTCACACCCGATTTGAGGGGCTTCACGGTGAAAGCCGAAATCTCGGCCGATGGCCAAACTTGGACGCCTTGGTTCGAGGAGAAAGGCACCAAGGCCAAGTCCGCCCCGAAGAAGTAGATGAAAGCTTGGAGAACGACACAATAGCTGTCGGGACACGCTGTCGAATGTTGCCATGGGCGGGGGAATACTTCGGTTCCTAACGCCTGAGCTTCCTCGCCAGAGCGTCCCACCCATCCTCATTCAGGAATTTCGTGAAGTCCCGGACCGCGTTTTGGTACACGCCCGCCGCAATCCTACGCTCGTCATCTATTCCGGCTTTCACCGCTCTGCAATGTTCCGGTGTACGAGATTTCAGGCAGGAAATGCCGACGCTTGGCCCATTCACCAAACAGCATTTCAGAAAGCCTACTCGCAACAACATCCCGGTGTGGCGGGGCCGCAGCGACAAAGAAAGCTCTCCGAGTACCCCGCCTGAAAAGCATGTAAAAGGTCTCAAATCCGTTCGGCATACGCTCCTGGAACTGTCGGTTCAGCAGTTTTATCTGCTCCTCGTGAGGCACAGAACGATTCAGATGGTGGTAGACCACCACGGTCTGACCACGGCTCGCAAACGCCCTGATTTCACTCCAGAGGGCGTGCTTAGGCCCCGTTGTCCGGCTCGACTGGCTTTGAATGCCATTGTCAGGGTCGATGAATATCACCTCCGCCTTGGCCGCGGTCTCCAAGGCCCGTCGAAGCCATTCGCTTCTGGAAGTGCCCTCCTTATGTATGAGTGTTTCACTGAAGAACACGGTTCCGTCAGGGAGGACGCCCGCACCTTCGATAGTGGCGATAAGCCGCCGTTCGGCTACTACCTTGCCATCGGCGTCAACGAGCAATTGGCGCAGTGCATCGTAAAGTTTCGTGTCGCAACTGCGGAACCGCTCCTGCGAAGCCGAATGGCAAACGCCATCAAGATACCCGACGTGTTTTCCGTCCGCCTTCGTCTCATTGCCGCAATCGGTGAGATACCATACAACGCCCAGATTCAGCGACGGAGTGCCGTCACAGAGTTTCCTGAGGAGTCCAAACTTCCCAAAATCTCCAACGTCGCCGATATAGCGATTCTGCAAGGAGAATTCCCCCCATGAATACGGGATGCCCTAAAGTTAGCCTCAGCGTTGAACGATATCGAGGATGACCGCTCTACCCCGGAAGGCGTCCACAGATTCCAGTCCATCCGCCAGCGTCCGCCCAATGCTCTGCGACGGAAGCGCTGAGCCTCGCCTCCGGGGTCGTGCCTGTGCTCCTGATGCGGGACATGATTTCGCTGCGCTTCTCGGGAGTGAAAACGTCAGCCATTTCGCCTCGGCCACGTCTTGCGGTTCAGATTCTTCCCCCTGCTGGGATGCGCCACCGTGGAATCCGGGTCCGCTATGAGTATACATCCGACGTTTTCCGTTGCGCCCGGCGTATACTGCGGATGATGGACTCCGCCAACACAGACCCTGAATTGCGCACTTGGCTTCGCTGGGCATCGGAGCAGCGCAACACGCCCGCCTTTGTGCACGCGGTTGCCGAAGCCGCCCGCATGGCTTGCATTCCGGATTACCTCCTGCTGTGTCCAGTGCTGCTTGAACTGAAGCGCCGGTGCCCTGAAGGCTGACGAAGCAGCCTGGGCGTCACCGAAAGACACTGTAGGCGTTGGTGCTTCAGGTTCTCAGGCGAGGGCCATTCCCGCCCTCTGCCGCAGAGCGCAGCCCTGTCCGTGGAAAAGCGCGGCGACTGCCCGCAAAATCATTTGGGCGGGCTGGCGGAGACGGGCGACACTTGGCGTCTGCGCCAGCCCGCGGAATCGCGTCGGAGGCGCACGCAGGAAACGGGGAAGCCGAAGGGTGAGGGCGACCTTACGGCAGGGAATCCATGCGGCGCAGGAGGTCCTGGAAGTGCGGGTCGGAGTGCAGCAGGTCCGCCGCGAAGCCGTCCAGGTAAAAGCTGATGGTTGAATGGCAGCTCGTCACTGCCCTCAGAAGTTCTCCAGCAACCACACGTTGTTATTGCTCGCATACCCCAACACCGCCAAGTAACGACCGTCTGGGGAGGGTGTAACCCCATCCCCAAAATCACACGCGGACCCCTGCCATATGACTTGACTGCGACCTTCCAAGTCCACGTAGAGGAGCGTGGGCGTGGGTGCCTGGGGGCTGACAAACAGGTCCCTGCCGTCCGCTGCCCAGAACAAGCGCACGAAGCTATTCCAGCCTCTGACATTGACCTCACGAACCTCCCCGCCAGCCAACGGCAGGATTTGGATGCGGCCCTCGTGCTCGTCCCCCTGTGCGAATGCGAGGTGCGAACCATCAAGGGATAGGTCCCAGCTATATCCGAAGGGCGACTGCTTGAGATTGACCCTGGCAAGCTCCCGCCTCCTCGGTTCTTGCGACGGCTCGAAGGCCGAGAAGATGAGTTGTTTGTGGTCCGGACTCTCCTGGCTGAAGACACACAAAGACGCCGGAGACCGCGCACAGGTCACGTAGTCGATGCCTTGCCCCTCCAGCACCAATTGCGGGGCTCCCCCCGAGGTGGGCACGCGCATGATGCGTACCGGGGTGGTGGGATTAACCTGCTGAAGAAAAAACGCAAAAGCAGTTGTCCTGGACAAGTACAGAATCCAGGAACCATCCGGGCTAACCACGGCCCCATCCTTATAGTCAGGACCAGTCACGACCGGCTGGGCTGTGGTTTGGTCCAACCCCTGTTGATAGATGCCCCTCGTACCGTTACGGTCGGATGTAAACAGGACGGCCTTGCTGTCCGGCGTCCAATGGCAGGGAATATCCCGGGACTCCTCCAGCGTTAGAGGACGCGGGTTCTTCAGATGGCGACCTCCGGCTTCCAGTTCTCCAACGTAAACACGCGACTGGCCGTTAGCTTTTGTAACGGCCAACTGCTTTCCGTCCCAAGTTCGGGTAATATTTGAAACCCCGGTTTCCGCCCAGTTCGTGATTCGTCTTGGTTTGCTCAGAGGTTTGCCAGTCTTCGTATCCACTCGCACTTCCCAGAGATTCTCTGCGCCCCAAACCTGCTCAGGTTCAACCATAAGGTAAACAAAGCGACCACTCGGAAGCCACGAGAATTCTGGGTCCAACCTCGGGCCGGATAACATAACAGTGGGTTGGCCTCCTTTGAGGTCGCGACTCTCAATGGAAATTTCGACTTTGTCAGGCGTGCGGTGAGTTCTCGCGTAGGCGATTCGCTGGCCGTCCGGAGACCACGACGCCTTGTAGAAGCTGTCGCCTTCAGAAGCGGATGCGAGTTTGCATGGTTCTTCTCCCTGTGGACCCATCACCCAGAGCTCGGGGAAGTAACCAAGACTAGGGCTGGGTCCGAAGGCAATCAGAGTGCCGTCCGGGGAGACGGCCCAGGGGCTGGCATCATCTCGAAGCTTATGAGGAGGTCCGCCCATGACTGAAATAACCCAGGCGCTTGTGGGCTTTCCGGGCTCGTAGGCGGAGGCAATGAACCTGGTGCCATCAGGGAACCATGCATTTGGCCACCAAACATAGAAGTCCGGCGCCCGCCCTTCGGGTTGAGGAATGTTGAGCACCTCTCCGGTCTGAAGGAGCTTTAGGTGTAGTCCCATATGGTCGCCGTAGGCCAAGTATTTCCCATCCGGGGAAATCGCACCCTGGTATAAGGGGTTTTCGCTGGGATTCGCCGTCAGTCGTCGCTCCTCCAGTTCTGGCGGGGGCGCAAGGGGACGCGCCAGCCAGTAGGCGAGAACCGCCGCAGCGATGACGACAGCACTGGTCAAGGCAATCACCAGCCGGCGACGTAGAGGCGGCTTTATGCCACCACGTTCGATATGGCGGTATAAACCCGCCGCTACAGCGCGCCCGGATTCCGTGTCGCGCTTCAGACGCTTCAGGTCGGCACGAAGTTCCGAGGCAACCTGATAGCGCACGTCTCGGTCCTTCTCCAGCGCCTTGTTGATAATTCGCTCCAGCTCCGGCGGCAAGGCGGGATTCAATTCCACTGGCGAGGTGGGCGAGCGGTTCAGAATCGCATCAAAAATGAGCGCGGAAGTTGTACCGGAGAAAGCCGGGTGACCTGTCGCCATCTCGTACAGGACCACCCCAAAGCTGAACAAGTCCGTTCTCGCGTCGGTCTCCTCGCCTCGCGCCTGCTCCGGCGACATGTAGGTGGCGGTGCCAATGGGGGAGCCCGCCTGGGTGAGGGTGTCCTCCGTCGTGCGCGTCGGCCCCGCCGTAGCACGGTCACCTTGCCCGTGTTCACTCAGCACCACGGGCGAGACGCCCGCGCTGCGAGGCAATTTCGCTATGCCGAAATCCAGAATCTTGGCTTGGCCAAGGGTGGTCAGGAAGATGTTCGCGGGCTTGATGTCGCGGTGAATGATGCCCTTGCCGTGTGCCGCCTCAAGCCCCGCCGCAATCTGGATGGCGAGGTCCAACAAGGTATCGATTGGTAGATGCGCCCCCTTGACTGCGTTCAGGGCAGACTCTTGTGAACGCCCGTTGCCAGGCGTAAGGCCCGCCCTTGCGGCTAACCGCTCCTTCAGCGTCTCGCCCTCCAGCAGTTCCATGGCGATGAAGGGCAGCCCCGCGTGCTCGTCGACGTCATGTACGGTGCAGATGTTGGGATGGTTCAGGGCACTTGTGGCTCGGGCTTCACGCTGGAAACGCGCGAGTGCCTGCCGGTCTTGGGCCAATTCCGCGGGCAGAAATTTCAGCGCCACCGTCCGGCCCAGCCGCATGTCCTCCGCCTTGTAAATCACCCCCATCGCGCCGCTGCCAATGCGTGCAAGCACGCGATAGTGCGAAACCGTCTGGCCCACCATGTCTGCGACCGTTTCCCCGCTCCCCTTTTCAAAAGCAGCTTCAGGGGATGGCGGCACCGAAGCGACGCGAACTTTGGGGCTGACCGGTTCGACCACGGGGGCAGCCCCCTGGGGCGAGGCGATAACCTCCACGGAGGCGATGAACCGGTAGCCGCGCCGGGGAAGCGTCTCCACGTATCGCGGCTCATCGGCTGAATCACCTAAGGCTTCGCGCAGACGATTGATGGCGGCGTTGATGCTGTGCTCGAATTCCACCACGGAATCGTGGGGCCAGAACCGCTTCTGCAATTCCTCGCGCCTGACCAGTTGCCCAGGGCGCTCCAGCAACATGGCCAGAAGTTCCACCGGCTGCCCGGAGAGCTTGACCTTCAAGCCATGCTTGAGCAGTTCCCCGACCTGGGGGTTGAATTCGAAGGCGCCAAAGCGGACGCAGCCGGCGGAGCGTTGGGCGTCATTCATTGCGGAAGCCTCTCTTGCCGCGGGGGAAGCCGATGCGGATAGAGGTCCGAACCGGAAGAGGTAACGACCCCTTCCCCTGGAGGTTGAAGCTGGGGCGGAGGTGATTAAGGGCGGAAGCGGCTTCAGCTTCGCGCCGGAAGCGCTCCAGAAGTTGATGACCCTTGACGAGCCCCTCAGGCAGGAACTTCAAGGCGACGGTCCGCTTGAGTTTGGTGTCCTCGGCCTTGTACACCACTCCCATACCGCCGCTGCCGAGCTTTCCGATTATCCGGTAGTGGGAAACGGTCTTGCCGACCATGGCGAGGGTCCCGCCTTCGGTGGGCATCTTACGGCGTGTTTGGGGCCGAGTCAACGCAGCTGGTCTAGCGGACGGAGTTCGAGGAGGGAGGGGTTCGCGGAATTGCCATCTGCTGCAAGTAAGGTGGCGTGGCCCGTGAAAGCACCCAGCACTGATAACCCAACTGGACATTCCATTCAGAGGCAGTCGGGTGTATGTTTTCGGTCGGGCCGGAGGTCGATAATGGAAATTCCGGCTAGATGCCAAGGGAGGTGCGCTATGTTTTTGACTCTCTTGCTTGTCACTTTCTTAATTGCGGCAGCAATCGCCACAATGACCGCTCTTCTGTTTTCGAAGCCAATAAAGAAGATTCTCGGGCGCCTTGTTTCTGATGAACTGGCACCGACGTGGCTTCGCTATCTGCTCTTCGCGATTTACGTCGTCGGAATCTCAGGCGGGGTTCGAGTCTGGGATGTCGAAAAGTACATTACTCCAGGAAAAGAGGGCCAAATACTCGTATTGAACTCAGACCGGTGGGTAATCGAGATATACAAGACGATGAGGCCTATCCATTTCGCT
>PMYF01000043.1:0-1140 GCA_003171295.1 Acidobacteriota bacterium
CGTAGGCGTCGTCCGCGTCGTTGCGTGGCAAGGGAAACTGCCAGTGTTGCGTGCGCGCACCCAACCGCTCGACAAGCGCCAGATTCATTTCTATCACGTGCTGGCGTTGGCGCGGCGAAACTCGTTGATTGTACAACAAGGCCGCGCCGGGCTCGCGCAGCCAGGGTTTCGCAAACCCGATGCGCTGGCGCGCGCGGCTAAGCCACGCGACCCATGCCGACTTCCAAAGCCCCTGAAAGTCGAGGGCCGCATCGTAGCGCGACTCGCGCAGCGCCCGCCAGCCCCGCCCGATTTCCCCGAGCGTTCCGCCTTTCATCCACCGCCGGCGCCATCCCAGCGTGTCGAGTTTCACGACGCGGTGAACATAAGGGTTGTCATCCAGCAGCAAGGCGTGACGGCTCTCCACGACCCAGTGAATCTCCGCTCGCGGAAACGCCTCACCCAGCGCCGCCGCGGCCGGCAGAGCGTGCACGATGTCGCCGATCGAGCTGAGGCGTACGATCAGGAATCGCTGCTGCGAATCAGTCATCCCTTGCACCTGGGGAGGGCTCTGGAGCGCGGGGAAGGCGACCCTAATCCTGGCGCCCGCGCCGGGCCATCTCCGCCAGGAGCTCTCGCGTGGAATGGTTCTTGGGGTCACCCACGATTCGCACCGCGCCGCCATAGCTTCTCACTACATCCCGTTCCGGGACGGTCTCCACGGAATAGTCGGTGCCCTTGCAGTGCACGTCGGGGCGCAGGTCAAGCAGGACACCCGCGGCGCTCGATTCCTCGAAGACGACCACGTAATCCACCGAGGCGAGCGCTGCCACTAATTCCGCTCGGGCTTCAGCAGGAAGAATTGGCCGTCCCGGGCCTTTCAGCGTCTCCACGCTGCGGTCGCTGTTCACGCCCACCACCAGCACATCTCCACACTTCCTCGCCTCTTCAAGATAACGCACATGGCCGACGTGGAGGATATCAAAGCAGCCGTTGGCGAAGGTGATACGTCGGCCTTCCCGGCGNNGCGGCGGATAAGGGTGGCGCTCATGCGTTGCGGATGACCTCCGTCATCTCACTCACCCTCACCGTTGCGGTGCCCCGCTTCATGACGACGATCCCTCCCGCGCAGTTGGCGAGCAGGGCGGCGTGCAGAAAACT
>PMYF01000043.1:1190-5850 GCA_003171295.1 Acidobacteriota bacterium
GCCTCCTCCGACCCGAAAATGGGAAGATGGCGGGGCGCGCGGCGCGGCTCAAACAGCACCATCCCGTCGCGCCCGCGCGTCACCAGCAGCGCCTGGAGGGCTTGGCGGCGCAGGAACTTTCTCCCCAGCGAGTGCAGCCGNNGTCAAATGCTTGTAACTTACCAGGTCATAGCGTGAGTCGATGGTGATGGGCAGCGGCTTCGGACCGATGCGCCGCCGCAGGAAATCCACTTCCCGCGCGTTGGTGGTGCCGTAGCCGTAGTCGGAAACCAAGACTCCTGTGGAGGTGCTCAGTAACGCGGCCGCGGCCCGCGTCAGGCTGGCGCGCACATCCGATGCAAGAGGCTGCGCCGGCTCACGGTCCACACGCACGATCTGCTGCCGCTGCCAGTGCGTCACCCCCCCCAGAATACGTGTCTTGGTGGGGGTGAGGCGATGGCGGACCCGGACTATATGCCGGATGGAAATTTCCTTTTCGCGGAAGTAGCTGAGCAGCGCTTCGCCCGCTTCGTCGTCGCCAATGACACCCACGGGGATAACCCGCGCCCCCAGGTCTGCCAGGTTATTCACAGCGTTCGCACCACCCCCGGGCGTCACCTGCTTCTCGCGCTGTTTCAAGATCAGCACCGGCGCTTCGCGCGAGACGCGAGCGATTTCACCGTAGATGGACTCATCGGCCACCAAGTCGCCCAACATCACCACTTTCTGGCGGCGGAATCGGTCCAGAATGGCGAGCAAGGCAGTACGGTCTGGGCTCGTAAGATTCATCCGTTCGGCTCCTGGGGAGCTGTCACGACCCGGGGAGAACGCGCCTGGAAATCTTCCCGGATCATGCTGACCGCTGCGAGCAGGTTTCCCGCAACGCGCCGGCATTGCGGGGCCGGGTTCGCCCCCGGATTGCACGGTCAAGCTGGGTGCTCATGCGTAATATTCCACTGCTTCACCAGTTCCAGGGTGGCGCGGAAAACTTCCTCCACGGCAACGCCGCGCAGGCACCGAAAATCGATGGGACACTGACGCAACCCGCAAGGACTGCATGCGACATGATGCTTGACGATGCGAACCCGCGCTCCCACGGGCCCTGTGGCGCGCTCGTCGGTGGAGCCGAAGATTGCGACCAGCGGCACTCCCAGTGCCGCCGCCAAGTGCATAGGCCCGGAGTCGTTGGTCACGATCAAGCGGCACTCGGCCATAAGCGCCAGCAGTTCCCGCAGGGAGGTTTCGCCCGCCACGACCGCAGGCGTGTGCTCCATGGCCCGGGCGATCTCCTCCGCCAGAGGTCGCTCCGCAGGGGAACCGAAGATTAGCACATCGGCGTTCAGCGCACCAATCAGGCGATCGGCCAGAGCCGCGAAACGCTCCGGCATCCAACGCTTGGCCGGCCCGAAGGAAGCGCCGGGAGTGAGTCCGATCAGGAACCGCGGCCCATTCAAGCCGAGCCCATCCAGCTTTTTCGCCGCCCATTGCTTCTCTGCTTCGGTGAGGCGAAGCTGGATTTCTGCGATCGGCCGAGGCTTGTCAATCACACCGGCGCGAAACAGGAGCTGCAGGTAGTAATAGGCCTGGTGCCCGTAAGCGCTGGGCGAGGGGGGCTCGATGGCCTCGTCGAGCAGAAAGCTGCGGCCATCCCCGGCGTAACCAATCCGCGATGGGATGCGCGCCAGGCGAGCCATCCAGGCGGCATGAAAAGCGTTCTGGAAAAGGAGGGCGGCGTCAAAGCGCTCTGCCTGCAGCTCCTTGACCAGCCTCCAAAAACCTCGGGGCCCGCGGTGTTCACTATTCGGTTTATAGATGATTTGGCGATTCACCGCGGGATGATGCCAATAGATCTCGCTGACCCAGGGTTTCGAGACCAGGACAATTTCGGCGCGCGGGTACCGGGCGCGCAGGGCTTCCAGCGCCGGCAACGACATAACCGCGTCGCCCACCCAGTTGGTGGCTCGGACCATAATGCGCTGCCAGTCCGCGCCGCGAAGGGGAGTCGTCATCATTCCGCCATTTCCGGCCTTGCGAGAAACGCCAGCAGGGTCTTTTCAAACTCTTCGGCCGCGAGGATTTGCGCCGCGATGACACAGGCCACAATGGGCAGCCCCGGCCTCCAATCCCGGGGGAATTTTACCGCGTCCTTCTCGGTCGTCAGTAAGGCGGCGGCGCCGTTCTTCCGAGCGCTCGCGACCAGGCGGTGAAGCTCCTGCCCAGTGTATACGTGATGGTCGGAAAATGCATCTTCGGCGACCAAGTTGAAGCCCCAACGCTGGACGTCCGCAAAGAACGCACGGGGGTTGCCGATTCCGCAGAACGCCGCCACTCGCTGGCCGCGAATTTCCTCGCCGGGAAGGGCCTTGCCGCTTGCCACGTCCACCAGGGTGAGGAGTTCAGTCGAGCTGCGAAAGCTCTTGGCGGCGGGTTGGATTCTCGAAATCGTCTCCTCGAGCGGTTTCGGATCACCGGAAGCGACTCGCGTGATCACTACCATCTGCGCGCGCTTGAGGGCGGAGAGGGGTTCGCGCTGGCGGCCGGCGGGAAAGAGGCGCCGGTCGGAAAGTGGTTGCGTCGCGTCCAACACCACCAGGTCAACGTCGCGCGCCAGGGCCAGGTGTTGGAACCCGTCGTCGAGAATGTGCACGTCAACCGCGAAGCGCTTCTCCGCCACGCTTCCCCCGCGAAAACGGTCGGCGCAGATGATGAGGGGAACTTCCGGGAGCGCGCCAGCCAGCAGAGCGGGCTCGTCGCCCACTTCCCGCGCCTCCGCGCGGCGAGCCGGTGCGGGGGGAACGACGAGGAGGTCAGCGTGGCTGCTGCGGCCATAACCCCGCGTCAGGATGCTCGGCCTCCATCCGTGCCGCAGAAGGGTTTTCGCGACCAGCGCGACGAGCGGCGTCTTGCCGGTTCCACCCGCCGTCAGGTTGCCCACGCTGATTACCGGCCGCGACAGGCGGCGGGTCTTGAACCAGCCACGCTTGTAGGCAGCGTGGCGGAGTTCGACACCCAGCCGAAATCCCGTCGAGAGCGGCAGCCAAAGGGGATTCACTTGGCCTCGCGTGAGAGAGGGCGTCGTACCGGCGCTTCGCGGCCCAGAAATTCGCGCAGGCACTCGAGCGTGCGCGCGGTGGCGCCGGAATTCTGCTCCAACACCTGCCGCGCGCTCGCGCCCAGGCGGCGGCGCGCCTCAGAGTTTTCCAGGAGCCAGGCGGCGTGGGCCAATTCCTCCGGGTTGCGGATTTGAATCGCCGCCCCGGCATCCAGAAACAGCTTCGCGATGGCGTGGAAGTTTTCCATGTGAGGTCCGAAGGCAATGACCTTCGACCAGTAAGCGGGTTCGAGCAAATTGTGCCCGCCCGTGGGAACCAGGCTGCCGCCGATGAAAACCAGGTCAGCCACCTCAAAGATTCCCGCCAATTCCCCAATCGTGTCCAAAAGGAGGATAGCCGCGGAGGCGAGTTGCGGCCCCAACTCCTGCTCGCCGACCTGCATCGTTGTGCGACGAATAAAGCTGCAACCCGTTCCCGCCAGATACCGGGCGACCTCGTCAAAGCGCGCGGGATGGCGGGGCGCAAGGATCAATAGCGCCTGGCGATAACGCGTCCGGATCAGTTCCCATGCCTCCAGGACGAGCGGTTCCTCGCCGGGCATGGTGCTTGCGGCCACCAGGACCGGGCCACGCTGAGCACGGCGCAGCGCCATCTTCAGCGCACGCGCAAACTCACCGCGTTGCGGTGGCTGGGCGTCAAACTTGAGGTTGCCGACCATCCTGACCCGCTCGGGCCTCGCGCCAATCTGCCGGAAGCGGTCAGCGTCGGCTTCCGTTTGCGCGCAGATCAGGTCCACATGGGCCAGCACGCGACGCATGAACGGCCGCGCGAGTTTGTACCCGCGCAGCGACCGCCGCGACAGCCGCGCGTTCACCACCACCACGCGCGCCCCCGATTGCTGCGTGGCGCGCAGGAGATTCGGCCACAACTCGGTCTCAACCACGATCAGCAGCGCCGGTTGAAGGCGCGCCAGTACCCGGCGCACCGCCCAGCGCCAATCCAGGGGAAGGTAGAAGCGGCCTGCGATCGCAGGTAGTTGCGCCTCGCCGGCGGCGCGCCCCGCCGGGGTGACGTGACTCAGAAAGATTTTGCGTCCCGGAAACGCACGCTCGACCTCCTTCACAAGGCCCACCACGGCCAGCGTTTCGCCCACGGAGACGGCGTGAATCCAGATTGCCCCGCGGTTGGTTTCTTGAAATGGGATGCACCCGAACCGCTCACGCCAGTGGCCGGGCCGCAGACCCTTGCCCTTTCGCCACAAATAGTAGGGCGCACTTAATATTGCACCCAGAGTGAACAGCATGCTGTAGACCAGATACATATCAGGAAGGACAGTGAGCAGGCCTTGTGAACACCGGTGGAACCAAAACTGATTATAAGCCGAAAGCGCAGCACGGACAATGCCCCCGCAGTGCATGGCGCAGTTCATCTGGATCGCCCCGAGCTCTCACGGGTCGCAGTGAGCTCGAAGCTCCGGGCGCATGCGCTAGCACCGTGGCCATACGACTCAGCAAGTGCGAGGCCAGGTGCGGCACCTCCACCCAAGGCAACAGGAGAAAGCGGGTATTGTAAGCGATCCAGCGGATGTTCTTTCGCCGCGCCTCTGCCGACCAGCCGATGAAGCGGTC
>PMYF01000213.1 GCA_003171295.1 Acidobacteriota bacterium
GTTGCGCTCGCCCCCCAGAATCGTTGTCATGGGGTTTTGGCGGGGGCGGGAAGCGGGGCGCAAGGTGCGGGAAAACAAGGGGATTCCGCATCGGTCCGGAATCGGGCGGGAAGGGGCAATGGCCTGCAAGTATAACATTATATAGCTACATATAGCGTTGCGTAGCACGGGATATCAGGGTCAAGCACAGGCAGGGAAAGGGAAACCGCAAGGCTGCGCACGGCGGGCTTGCGCTCGAAAACGGGGGTCATTTCGGGCGGAATGTTGTCACAAGTTGTCTCACGGATGTGGGCCTGGCGGGGGCTTACTCCGCCCGATTCCACCCTGCTGCGGCCAGTGCTGGTCGAACTGAAGCGCCGGTACCCTGCGGGCTGACGAAGCAACCTGGGCGTCAGCGGAAGGCATTATAGGCGTGGTGCTCCAAGTCCTCGGGCGAGGACCATTCCCGCCGCTGTCGCAGAGCGCAGCCCTGCACGTGGCAAAGCGGGCGGCGACTGCCCTCAGAATCCTTTGGGGGGGCTGGCGGAGACGGCCGCCTCTTAGCGTCTGTGCCAGCCAGCGGAATTGCGTCGGAGGCGTACGTAAGAAACAGGGGAGCCAAAGGGCGAGGCCAACCTTAGGGCGGGAAATTCATGCGGCGCAGGAGGTCCTGGAAGCGGGGGGATTATCTCAGCTTTGCATATTCCGCCTTGGCTTCCCTCAGCACGGGAACATCAGGGTCGGCGTCTTTCCAGAGCGTGAGGAAGTCCTGATACGCCGTGCGGGCTTTGGCAGTGTCGCCCTGCATGGCGTAAGCACGTGCCAGTCCCAGCCTCGCCAGCGCACCCCAGGGAAAGTTCACCACCACTCCTCGGTGGTCGATGAATTTCTGAAATTCCGCTGCCGCTGCGTTGCCGTCGTGGAGCACGAGATAGGCTTCCCCACGCAAGTAAACCGGGCACAGAAATATAGTCAGGTCGGCCTTAGTTGAGCCAAATTCGACCGTGCTCGCCACCTTCAATAGTTCGATTGCCCTGTTCGGGTCTTGGCGTTCCAGGGCAACCCCCGCCTGGACCGTGGGCAGCCAATACCTCTGGACCAGCGTGCCCAGCGGGAAGGTCTTGTCGAGTTCGGCCGCCAGCTTCTCTGCCGCTGCCGTATCGCCTGCCCGCGCCAGAGCCAGCGCCCCCACTGCCCGTACATCGCGGTTCGGGGCCAGCTTCAACGCCGCATTGGCCTCGGCACGCGCCTGCTCCCGGTTTCCCGCTTCCACCTCGCGCAGCGTCCGCCGCACGGGCGGCTTCGTTGTGTGCTGGGCATGCTCAGCAGCTCGGAGGTGAAAGTCCTCTGGCCAACCTGATGGAGGTGAAGGCCTAGTGATGATGCAAGGGCTACCGTCGCGAGATGGGGTCCGAAGGAAGCATGGATCAAACGTGCGAGTCGATGGACAAAAACCGGATATAAGGTGCGAGCTCCGGACGAGTGGGCAACGTACCGCGAAGTCCGTATCCATCAAGGTGCGAAGCGTAGATTCGGCGACTGTGCACGGAAGGTGGCTGAGCTTACCCCAGGAGATCTGCTCTGTGTCGCTTCGGTGACTGAGGCGGCCGAGAGGCCATCCTGACCGCAGGGCAGAAGTCAGCAGAGGGCGTAGTATCCGGCTACGGAGAAGGCCCGAACGAGAAGGAGCGGTGAGTAGGCCATGAGTCTCACAGACGACCCGCAGCAGAACATCCAGATGAAACTGGACTTCTCGCCTGCGCTGACGGGTGCAACCCGAGATGTCGCAGGGGAAGAGACTGAATCGTTGGTGGCGACGAGTGGACCCGAAAGCCCCGCTAAAACCGACCGATTGATGGAGGAAGTATGTGAGCGCGAAAACCTGAAGGAGGCATTACGGCAGGTGAAGGCCAACAAGGGTAGTGCGGGCGTTGACGGCATGACCGTCGTTGCGCTTTCGGACTATCTGCGACAGCACTGGCCAGCCATCCGGGAACAACTGTTGAACGGAACCTACGAGCCGCAGCCGGTGAGGCGGGTGGAAATCCCCAAGCCGGACGGCGGAGGGATGCGAAAGTTGGGCATTCCCACCACACTGGATCGATTTATCCAGCAGGCGGTGATGCAGGTTCTGCAGAGGCGGTGGGACCGGACGTTCTCCGAACACAGCTACGGTTTTCGGCCCGGACGGTCGGCTCATCAGGCGGTGGCCCAGGCGCAGCAGTACATCGCCGAAGGTCACGGCTGGTGTGTTGATCTTGATTTGGAGAAATTCTTCGATCGAGTCAATCACGACAAACTGATGGGCAGGATCGCCAACCGGATCGAGGACAAGCGGCTGCTAAAACTCATCCGGGCATTTCTGAATGCCGGGGTGATGGAGAACGGGTTGGTTAGCCCTAGTGTGGAAGGGACTCCCCAAGGGGGACCTCTTTCGCCTCTGTTAAGCAATCTCGTGCTCGACGAACTCGACGGCGAACTGGAGCGCCGGGGACATCGCTTCGTTCGATACGCGGACGACTGCAACATCTACGTTCGCAGCGAACGGGCGGGTCAACGGGTGATGAAGAGTGTCACACGATTCATCACGCAAAGGCTCAAGCTCAAGGTAAATGAGACGAAGAGTGCGGTGGCGCGACC
>PMYF01000410.1:0-8261 GCA_003171295.1 Acidobacteriota bacterium
CCCCCCCGCTTGGTGGGCTTCCCATTTTCCGTGTCAATGACCAGCCCAGATGCAAGAAGCTTAGGTAGCACCCGCCAGGCCGTGCTCCTGGTTATCCCGCCGTGCTTCGCCAGGTTGGGCATTGACTCCCATATTCCCGTCCCATCATCATCAGCCCTGTTGGCCATCGCCATAAACAGGCTCCAGGCGGAACCATTAAGGCATCCTGGACGGATCAGTATTTCCCGTATGAGGTTGAGGGACATTATTTCACCCCCCATTTCAGACATTCGGGGGTAAGTCCCCTACATTCACCGGGGGGAAGGGCGGCGTTTTTCTCACAGGAGAAGCAGCGATTCTTGAGCTTGAAGATTTGGCAGAGGATGGCGTACATCTCCATTTCCTGCTTCTTCTTCCGTTTTCGGATCACATCCAGCCGCCTCTCAAGCCCGTTCTTGATTTTCTTGGTTTCTGGGTCCAGCATGATTTTCACTCCAATGAATGGGGGGCGGGTCATTGGACAACTCGCCCCCGCAAAATCCCTCCGCTACAGCAAAGGGTGCTTCCATATAAAGACTTGGAAAGTCCGTTTTACTCACGGACCGTTTCCTGTTTCGAGGGAAGATATCTTCCGGGGTATTCGCCGACCCGCCGGGGGAATCCCAGATCTTTGCGAATCTGCGCAATGCGCTGCCACGTGCGGCCCACGGACCTTCCTATCTCGGCATAGCTCAGGCTGGAATCCTTCAGGAGTTCCCCGACCTTCGCCTTGAACGCCAGCCGTCGCTTTATCAGTTCTCTTTCCTTGTTGGTCATGGCGACCCCTCTTGACCTATGCAGAAATCGCTTACAAGTTTGGCATCAGCGCGGCAACCGTTTACCAGCTTGCCAGGAAATATGGCTGCCGCCACCGGGCGGACATCGCCGCGCGGCGGCAAAAGGAGAGGACGACATGAGCCTATGCTTTGAAGTGACCGGAAACCACCGACCGCATGGCCGCGACGGGTGGCAAGGAAAGGGGACAATGGCAGCAGGGACATCCAAGCGGCTCATGGCCGCAGAGAAAGCCATGGAAGAGGCATACCGCCTGCATATGGACGAAGCGGCAGGCGCTCGGGAACGGAAGATATCGGACGCTGCGCAGGACGCCTTCGAGGAAGCCCAGGCCGCCTACCTGAAGGCGAGCGCCGAATACGCCGCCAGGGCCTGAACATCAACCCGAGGAGCGCGCTTCCCGCGCCCATCCCGACCGCCCCCGAGAGGGGCAGAAAGAAGGGGAAAATCATGATTAAGAAGTGCATAGTGCAGGGCTGCGAGAACATGGCGGAAGACACGCACAACGGAATCACCACCGCCCCGTTCTGCGAACACCACCTGGAGACGGAGTGCGTCCAGTCCGAGGACGGCGAGACCTGGATTGACACGGGCAGACCGTCCGACATCTGGCCCCTGCTTTGTGAGCACCGGGGGGAAGACGGAGAGCGGGACTGCGAAAACTCGCCCACGCACGTAGTTCCCAACATCTTTGAGGGCATCCCCCCCTTCGTGCTCTGCTCGGAGCACTACCGCAGCCGCCCCGCGTGTAGCGAGTGCGGGAACACGGACGTAGTCTCGGCTGTCGACACCGACAGTTGGACGCAATGGTTCTGTGCCGAGGACACGGAAGCCCATCGCAAATGGCTGCGTGACTGGGCGGCGAAGCCCAAAGAAGATAGAGACCGGGTAGCTCGGGGAAACCGCGCCGCCAATCCCGACCACATCCCTGCCCCTTAGGCAGTCTCATCAACGGGGCCGGGCAACCAGCCCCTGACCCTGGCGAAGTCCTGACGACAGGTCGGGGCATGTCGAGCGGCCCATTTAACGGCCCTTACCCCTGTCCGGTCTCATCACTCATCCTCAATTGGCAGTCGCCGCGCCCCTGACCCATTCCGCTGGCGTTTGAAGGATTCCTATTTGTTGACACTCCCGAGACGAATCTCACTTGCTGCTTCCTGCGGTCTCGGCTGCGTACTAGTGGAGCGCGAGTTCCTCGTTCCTCACTATGGCGATGTAGGCCTCGATGCTCTTGTAGTCGTCATGCCCGAGTTGCTGCCTGACGAAACCTATGTCCCAGCCCTTCCCGCCCAGTTCCTTGGAGCGCAGCCATGTCGTGGCGGTCGTCGCCCTCAGCTTGTGCATCCAGACGGTGGCGGGGTCCAGCCCCGCACGCCTGGCAATGCTCTTGAGCCTGCCCCACAAGTGGTAGTCGGGCTTTCCTGTTGCCGTCCCGAACAGGAGCTTGGATGCTCTCGGTGTGGCCTTGCGCACGGTCCCCGGGCGCAAGGCCCCCCTTCTTTGCGCCCGCCTTACTCCATGCTCACGCTTTCGAGTTTCACCAGGGCAAGATAGTGCTCTATGGATTGCAAGTCCCTGTGACCCAATTGCTGGCGGACGAACCCGATATCGAACCCCCGGCCGCCCAAATCCTTAGACCTTAGCCAGTCCGTGGCGCAGGTCGCACGGAACCGATGCAACGTTGCTTTGCTTGGGTCAATTCCGGCCCGCCCTGCGATTGATTTCAGCCTGTCCAAGATATGCCAATCGGGTTTCCCCGTTCCTGCCCCGAACAGCAAACTACTCGGGCGTGGCGTAGCCTTGCGTCCCTGTAGCCTGTCCATAAGCGCTTTCGGGATTAGCACGGTCCGGGCTTCCCCGGTCTTGGTTAGGTGTTTCCAATGCGGCTTGCTCTCTATGCGCAGTTGGCATTTCCACTTGCCGGGGGCGATTTCATCTTGTGTCAAGTCGCCGTCTTCAAGGTACATGAGTTCCTTCTTGCGCAAGCCCGCTTGAAGCAAGACGGAGAAAAGAAGGTTGTCGTATCCGTCCATAGCTTTGAACAGAGCTTCGATTTCCGCCTTGCCGTATATCTCGGGAATGCGGCTCGGCGTGAGTTCCCGCTTATAATCCTTCTTCTTGATTACGCCCTTCCCGGGGTCAAGCCCGAGTATCGCCCGATAGAATGCGTTGACCTTGAGAAGTTTGTTCCCCGCCGTGAAAGGGGCGTTGCCCCCGCCTATCAGTTCGTCGTAAAACTTGCGCATATGCGGCTTGGTGATTTCGTCCACGAACGCTATATGCTGCCTTGCGGCGAACGATTGGAACTCACTCAGGGCAAGACTGTGCGCAGACAAGGTTTTTTTGCAGCCGCTCTTGGCGGCAAGGTATATCGCCGCTTGTTCGGGAATGGTAAGCCGCTTAGGGGCGATAGTCGGGTCGCTTACAGGGTGAGTCTTGCGGCTGTTGAGAAACCATCTCTTTTGATGCGCTACACTTAGGGCGTCAGACAGGGCAACGACGTTGCCGCCGTCATTGTCCTGCACGGCATGTCTCTTCTTCTTGCGGTTCTCGCACCAGGAGATTACAAATGTTCCCCGCCGATTGTCTTTTGCGAACAGGCTTCCGTCTTTTTTTATCTTGCTTGGCGGGATTCTGACGGGGATTTCCCGCCATTTTCCCGCTTGTTTCAGCCGTTCATAGATGCTGACCCTGATTTCCATTTTAAATCTCCCGCCGAAATGTTGGAAAACATGTTGTCACACGGTGGAGTATAAGGCGGGAAGCCAATCATTATCAAGGACTTGAAAATTTGGTATAGCGCTACCGGGAATCGAACCCGGGTTTTCAGATTGAGAATCTGACGTCCTAACCCCTAGACGATAGCGCCCAAAAGGGTTTCTATTTTTGTAACATCTGGCCGCCGAAGTTGTCAAGGCGGAGTGAAGTTGGGCTGCGCGGGCTCTTGTCAGCACCCTGCTAAATGCGGAAGCCCAGCTTCCGCATGGCGTCGCGGTTCATTTCAGCGCTGGTGGCAGCCCCGCCCGTGCGAGGCTCGTAAGCATCGAGTTCGCAGATGACCCACCCTTGAAATTGCACGTCCCGAAAAGCCGCGATGATGGCCTGGAAATTCACCCCACCTTGCCCAATTTCGCAAAAGCGGTATTTTGCGGAGCGCACCAGGTCGTGGTCGCGGCGGGCGAGGTCAAGAACCTCGCTGCGCACATCCTTAAGATGCGTCGCGATCAGTCGCTGGTGATAAGTGCGAATGACCTCCGCCGGATCGCATCCCCCTAGCGCCAAGTGGGCGACATCGGCAATCAACTTTACGCGCGTGGAGTCCGTCGCATCGAGGACGCGCCCCAGGCCTTCCCGAGTCTGGCCGATCGTGCGGTCGTGCGGGTGATACGCCAATTGCAGTCCGAAGTCCCTGGCGACATCTCCCAGTTGGTTGAGGCGTGCCCCGAGCAATTGAAACATCTCATCAGGATACCGTCGATTTGGCTCCCCTCGGTCGGTCACTTGCAGGTAAAGGCCGCCCAGCTTCTGGAAGAACTCCGCATCGGCGCGCAGCTTGTCGGTTTCGTCCTCCAGTCGGGCGGGATCCAGCCTGATGTTGTGACAGGAAAGCGCGACCGCCTGGAGTTTCAGTTCGGTGAGTTGGCGGCGCAACTCCGCAACNNCGCAGGGCAGAGATGGTCTCAAGCGCGGTGGAAAATTCGTTATCTGGCCACGAAATCGTGGCGTAGGCGAGCGGATTAGGTAGGCTCTCCGCAGCCCGTCCCATCCACGACGGCGCGCAAGCGAGCCCAGCTCCCGTCCCTGCCGTGCGGCAAAGAAATTCCCGGCGGTCCAATTTTCNNACAATAGAGGAATTATGCTTTGAGGGCTTGCGGCCACAATCAATACTTCGTCGTTGAAGCGAAATTGAATTCGCGAACTTTGGCCGCCGGCACGACCATTTCAAACGACTCTTCTCCGGCAGTCCGTTGTGGCTGGCCCAACATTTCAACCTGGGCGAGCATGTCCAACAGGCTCTGGTTGAAACGCAGGTTCCTGACCCCGTGCTGGACCTCGCCTCCTTCAATCCAGAAGGTTCCATCGCGCGTCATGCCTGTCAGGAGCTTTTGGTAAGGATCGACTTCGCGAATGTACCAGAATCGCGTCACCAGCAGGCCGCGCTCGGTTGACCGGATCATGTCCTCCACGCTCGCGCGGTCTCCGTCCATGACGATGTTGAGAGGCGCCTCCCCCATTTCATTGGGGAGCGGAAAGGCGTGGCCCGTCGGTTGCGCGCCCACTTTGTGGGCAGTCTGCCGTGCGTAGACCAGATTTTTCACTTCGCCCTTTTCGACAATAGGCACACGCTGGCGCGGAATGCCCTCGCCATCGAACGGCGCACCCGTTTGGAGGGGATGGAAGATGTCATCGCGGAGGTTGATGTTGTCGCCAAAAACTTTCTGGCCCAAGCGGCCGGTAAAGCAACTGCGCTGCTCGTGCACAGCCAGGCCGCTGAAGTCGAGGATCATGAAGCCGAGCAGGTCCAGCATGGCCGCCGGCTCGAGAATCACCGTGTAGCGGCCGGGGGAAATCTCCCGCGGCTCGCGGCTGGCCAGCGCCTTACGCCGGGCGCGCTCGGCCAATTCAAGTGGTTCCAGTTCCATCCAGTAAGGCGCTGTCTTCTTCGCCCAGCCGGAACCCGAGTCGCTCATCATGGTCACGGAGAATTCCGACATCGTCTCCTCGTGGAAGGCCTCCATGCCCCGCGAGTTGAGAAGCGCATAAGCCAGATTGCCACTCGAAAACACCCCGGCCGCCGTCAGGTGATCTTGTTCCGCGCTGGCCACGACGCTGGCGACCGTTTCCGCGCGGGTTTGGGGTGTCAGTTCGGCGGTCTCCGGAAAGCAGCGGGCTACGGCACGATAGGTTTGTGGACCCGGCATCGGCAGTAGTTCCGTTTCAGGAGGCTGCAAACGGGCCAGAAGCAGGGCGTCTTCGCAAAGCTGCCGGATCGAGGCTTCATCCAACTTGTTCGTACTGGCGCGCGCCATGCGCCCCTCGCTCACCAGACGGACGGAAAGCGACGCGGTCTCTTCCGCTACATTCTGGTGAATCCTGTTGTTGGCGAAACGCGTAAGTGCAAACGTGGCGGATGACATCGTGGCTTCCGTCTCATCGGCTGTCGAGTACTTCAGCACTTTATCGAAGATTTCATCCGCTCGTTGTCGGGTCAGCATCATGAATTTATTGCGTAACTGGATCTGTGAATCACCCCGCCGCTGGATCAGCATACATATCGGTGAAGGGCGGCCCCTTTCTCATGACTCAACCACTGCATCATCCCATCGCTCAGTAACCTTAGCCGGGGTATGCGACCCCCACCTGAACCGCGCGGAAGCGCGCCGGTGATGCGCCATGTCCCGTGCCCATGGTCTGCATCGGCTGCCCCTTGCCGCAATTGGGGGTTCCCCACAGTGTCCAGTATTCCGGGCCACAAATGGCGTCGCAGGAATTCCAAAAATCCGTCGTGATGCCGCCATAGCTGGGATTCTTAAGCATCCGGGTCTTCTTTCCGCCGCGAATCTCCCAGCCGATTTCGGTCCCGAACTGGAAGTTATAGCGCCGATCGTCGATAGACCAGCTCCGGTTCGTCTCCATATAGATGCCGTCGTCGGTATCGGCAATCAGGTCTTCAGGGCTCCCGGTTCCGGGAAGCAGACTGACATTCGTCATGCGGATCAAGGGAATGCGGTTCCAGCCTTCCGCGCGCATCGCTCCGCTCGATCGTGGCTGGTCGATGGCGGGCGCCGTCTCACGCGAGGTGAGATATCCCACGAACTGGCCACCCTGGATGATGGGCGTGCACTGGGCAGGAACACCCTCGTCATCGTAAACGAATGTGCCGAGCCCTGGGCCGTGTGCAGGGGTGGCGTCGGCGACGACATTGACAATGTCGGAAGCGTATTTCAGCTTTCCCAGCTTTTCGGTGGTCAGGAAACTCATGCCGGCGAAATTCGCTTCGGTGCCGAGCACGCGGTCCAGTTCAATGGGATGCCCGATGGACTCATGAATCTGCAATCCGAGTTGCGAACTGTCCAGGATAATGTCCTTCACGCCGGCGGGGCATTGAGCGCACTGGTGGAGCGCCACAACCTCCTCGGCGATGCGGGGTGCATTCTCCACCAGGTTGAGTTCTCCCACAAGCTCATAGCCTTTGGTTTGATATTGCCCGCCGAATGAATTGGGGTAGGAACGGCGCTGGATCTCATTCCCCGCGAAAGAAGTGGCGACGTACCCGGCGCCTGTCTGGGTCTTCAACTGGTAGATTTCTGAGCCGAGGCTGGAAACAAAAAACTGCTCGATCCGGTGAAAATCCATGGCCGCCTCGGCCAGAGTCACTCCCGGTAACCTGCGCAATTCCGCGTCCACTTTCAACATCAATTCCAGGCAGGAAGATGTGGGAATGGAGAATGGATCGATGCGGCAGGGGGCCGCCCAGTGGTCCACCCTCTTTTCTTCGGGAGCCAGCACAATATCCTGCTTCTTAACCAGCGCGCTGGCGCGGGCTATTTCCACCGCCAGGGCCGCGGTGCGATCGACGTTGGCGCGGGTCAGCGTATCGGTGGCAGCAAAACCCCAGGCGCCGCCGGCAATCACGCGCACGCCCAGTCCCAGCGACTGCGATTCCCTGACCTGCGAACACTGGCCATTCTTGGTGGAGAGGTAGCGCTGGCGGATGTCGAGCACGCGTACCTCGGCATAGGTGGCCCCGCGCGTGAGCGCGGTGTCCAACGCCCAAATCGCAAACGCTTTCATTCCAGGAGCCCCCAAGCGACCTGTGGAGAAAATGGCATGGCCGGTTATGAGTTGCGGAGACGCAAAACACCCGCGGCGCGTCCCCGGGATGGCACTGCAGTTTCCGCGCGAGCCAGCCCGCAAGTCACGGGCGCGGCCGCAACGTGATGCGCACCCAAATGGCTACGTACCCTCCGACCAGGAGGCGAGGTACTCCTCCTGCGCGCGGGTCAGTCGATCAATCGTGATGCCCAACGATCGCAGCTTCAATTGCGCTACGTTTTGATCAATAGCCGCGGGAACCGGATAGACCTTGGCTTCGAGCTTCTTCGCGTTCTTCACCAGATGTTCAGCCGAGAGCGCCTGGTCGGCAAAACTCATATCCATGACGACTGCGGGATGGCCTTCTGCCGCCGCCAGGTTGATCAAGCGCCCTTCCCCCAGAACATAAATCTTGCGCCCGTTCCGCAACGTGTATTCATCCACAAATTCGCGCGTCGGCCGTTTTTTGAGCGCCAACTTTTCCAGGGCCGGCAGATCGATCTCCACGTTGAAGTGGCCGGAATTCGCCACCACCGCACCATCTTTCATGAGTCGGAAATCCTCGGCCGAAATGACGGATTTGTTCCCGGTCACGGTGACGAAGACATCGCCTACTTTGGCGGCTTCCGCCA
>PMYF01000410.1:8304-8954 GCA_003171295.1 Acidobacteriota bacterium
CCGCGCCCGCACCAGCCGTAACCGCAAACCACCACGTGAAGGCCGGCGAAAAGCAGGTTGGTGGCGCGCAGAATTCCATCCAGGGTGGATTGGCCGGTGCCGTAACGGTTGTCGAAGAGGTGTTTCGTGTCCGCATCATTCACGGCGATAATGGGATACTTCAGCACACCCTCTTTGGCCATGCTGCGTAAGCGGATCACGCCGGTCGTGGTTTCTTCCGTCCCACCCACGATCCCCGGTACCAGTTCCGGACGCTTGGTCAGGATCATCGTGACCAGGTCCGCACCGTCGTCCATGGTGATGTGGGGCTTGTGGTCGAGTGCGGAAACGATGTGGGAATAATAGGTTGCCTTGTCCTCGCCCTTGATGGCGAAGGTCGGAATCTTGTAATCTTTCACCAGCGAGGCGGCCACGTCGTCCTGGGTACTCAGCGGATTGGAAGCGCACAGCACGACGTCGGCGCCGCCGTCACGCAAGGTGATGGCCAGGTTCGCCGTTTCGGTGGTCACGTGCAGACACGCGGAAATTCGCATGCCCTCCAGGGGGCGCTCCTTGATAAAGCGTTTGCGGATGAGCTGCAAAACGGGCATCCACTGGTTGGCCCATTCAATTCGCGTCTTGCCTTTGCCGGCAAGGCCAGGATCCTTCAC
>PMYF01000206.1 GCA_003171295.1 Acidobacteriota bacterium
TCTAAATTCTGACATCCGGCAGAGACTCGCCATTCCGGGGTGCAAGGTGAACCTGTGTCATAAACTATCGGGCGTCTTGCCCGTGCTCTTGCCGCTCCCCGAAGCGCGGGCGTCCTCGCCCGCCACCGTAGGGGCGCTGCTTGCGCGCCCCGTGAGTTTGGGCACGGCACTGAGGCGCGCCCCTCCGCGCGGCGGTCGCGGAAAACCCCTGCACTCAAAAACCCCGCTGCAGCGTTGCATGCTGAGGCGGTCAGGCGTACATTATCGCTCGGTCGGTAATTGAAAACGAGCGCGTAGCGCACAGTTTGTGCAGTTCAAACTCTGCGGCTCTTAAGCTGGGGTCAGCTTCACATTTGTGCAATACTATCAATTGAAATGGTCTTGCGGCACACCGGTGGTGACGAATTCTAACAAAGAACCGCAGAGTAATGCGCTGCTGCGCATAACTCTGCCCGCTCTTGCCGGTTTGAGGCCGTGGTCGCTCGATGAAGACGGAAAAGTGAACGGGGTTCATACGTCAAGGGGGGCTGGTGCCGTGAGAGATATATGGTACGGCGATAATCGTGATTTGGTGAAATGGGGCGTTCTGCTCAAACTCGCCAACCTGCACGGTGCAAGCAGGATTGTGCAGGTTGCGTACTATCGACCAGAAACCATCGAGATCGACGGTGTCGGATACCCTATGCCCGATGCTGTCATGGCGCATTTTTCACGAAGCGTGATGGACATCGTCCGGTTAAACGTCGGCGACTCCCCAAGCGTTCAAATAAACCTCGTCAATTCACCGCTTTCGAGTCGTGATGCATATATGCGGAAGGTGCTGGAACAATTAGCGGCGCTTTCAGTTTCCCCTGATTCGCCTTGCATCATTTTCCTCGATCCGGACACTGGGCTTGAGCCGCCGAAGGCCAAACCCGGATTGCAGCACGTTCTCGAATCGGAGCTGACTGAAATATGGAACGTAATGCGCGGGAATGATGTCCTAGTCTTCTATCAGCACGGGCCTCTCGTCGCGAAGGGTGCATCGTGGATTGAACCTAAGCAGAGGCAGTTCGAGTGCGCGCTCGGTCTTTCCAAGGGTGCTGCAAAGATGGCGCGGGGCAAAGTAGCTACCGACGTCGTTTTTTTCTTTGCTCAGAAATCACCGGCAACAGACCGAACTAAAACGGTCCAAAATGTGTGTCCCGAATGTGACCATAAGTTCAAGGGCAACGGATTTGATGGAATCGACGCTCATTGGCGGGCCCGACACGAACACATTATGCCGTACAAGGAGGCATGGCTGTTAATCAAATCGGGCGGGTGGCGCAGACATCGCCTTTTGATGTCTGCGAGTTCGCGTAGCTGGTAGCGCGGACTTGGTGTGTAAGTCTGCGGCTTTTCCGTCCCCAAGGGTCAGAGCCGCAGAGGTGAAGACCCACTCTGCATTGCAATATCGTAATTTCTTGTTTTCTTGGCAAACATTCTTCGTCGTGTGTGTAGGGCCACCCCTTGGGGTGGCCTAGGCCGGGGCCAGCCCCGGCCCTACAAGACCCCGCGTCATGTTTGGTTGCGGCTCCGCCGCGCTGTACTACCCCCTTTGCCCAGCCGCCTGGCGATGTGAAATCGCCGCTACGCCACCAAAGTGACCCACTACCGAATGATGAACCCAGATGCAAAACGCACCCTTTGCGGTACAATTGTGCCGCTTCAGGAGGAGGCGAAAAGTCATGGCGAAAATTACGGGCATGAAGGGGACTGGACCGCATAAGCGTTTACGAGGGACGTTACCGAAGATTGGAATTCGGCCGGCGATAGATGGGCGTGAGAAGGGAGTCCGGGAATCGCTGGAAGGACAGGTTATGGGGATGGCGAAGGCCGCCGCAGCATTCCTCGAGAAACATCTGCGGCACCCCAACGGTATGCCGGTGGAGTGCGTCGTGGCCGACACTTGTATTGGCGGCGTCGCGGAGGCTGCCGAGTGCGCCGACAAGTTCGCCCACGCGGGTGTAGGAGTATCGTTAACGGTCTCCCCGTGCTGGTGCTACGGGTCAGAAACGATGGACATGGACCCGCTCCTTCCCAAAGCGGTGTGGGGCTTCAACGGCACGGAGCGCCCGGGCGCCGTTTATCTGGCGGCGGTGCTGGCCGGGCACAACCAGAAGCGCTTGCCCGCCTTCAGCATTTACGGGCGCGACGTGCAGGATTCCACGGACAGCTCGATTCCCGCCGACGTGCAGGAGAAACTGCTGCAATTCGCGAAAGCGGGCCTGGCCGTGGCGGAGATGCGGGGCAAGTCCTATCTCTCCCTGGGCTCCGTCTCCATGGGCATCGCCGGTTCGATGGTGAATGCCGATCTCTTCCAGAATTACCTGGGCATGCGGAACGAATACGTGGACATGTCGGAGTTCACCCGGCGGATCGAGGAGGGAATCTTTGACCCGGAAGAGTTCGGGCGCGCCGCGGCCTGGGTAAAGGACAATTGCCCGGAAGGTCCCGACTTGAATCCGCCGGCCCACCAGAAGTCCCGCCAGAAGAAGGATGCCGATTGGGCCACGGTGGTCAAGATGACCTTGATTGCGCGGGACCTGATGGTGGGCAATCCGCGCCTCGCCGCTCTGGGTTACGGGGAAGAGGCCCTGGGGCGCAACGCCCTGGTGGCAGGTTTTCAGGGGCAGCGGCATTGGACGGATCACGCCCCCAACGGGGACTTCATGGAAGCCATGCTCAATTCCTCCTTTGACTGGAATGGCATCCGCGAGCCTTTTGTGTTTGCCACCGAAAACGATTCCCTCAACGGGATTGCCATGCTCTTCGGGCACCTGCTGACGGATACCGCGCAGGTCTTCGCCGATGTGCGGACTTACTGGAGCCCGGCGGCCGTCAAACGCGTAACCGGCAAGACCCTGGCAGGTAAAGGCAGTGGAGGCATTATCCATTTGATTAACTCCGGCGCCGCCACACTCGACGCCACGGGATTGATGAGCAAGGACGGCCAGCCCGCGCTGAAGCCTTTCTGGGAGATTGCGCCGGAAGAAGTGGGCCGTTGTCTGGACGCCACGTTGTGGTGCCCGGGGAGGCTGGAATACTTCCGGGGAGGCGGCTACTCCTCGCAATTCGTGACCCAGTGCGAAATGCCGGTGACCATGTCCCGCCTGAACTGGATTGCGGGTCTGGGACCGGTTCTGCAACTCGCCGAGGGCTATACCGTGGACCTGCCGAAGGATGTCAACGGGATCTTGGACAAGCGGACCGATCCCACTTGGCCCACCACCTGGTTTGCGCCGCTGCTCACGGGCAAAGGTCCCTTCCGCGACGTCTACTCCGTGATGTACAACTGGGGCGCCAACCACGGGGCCTTGAGTTACGGGCATATCGGCGACAAACTGCTGGCGCTCGCCGCGTTGCTGCGCATCCCGGTTTCGATGCACAACATCGACGAAGAGAGAATCTTCCGGCCCAGTGCCTGGAGCGCCTTTGGAACTCACGATCCGGAAGGCGCTGATTACCGCGCCTGCGCGAACTTTGGCCCGCTTTACGGAAGGTAGCGGGCCAGGGCACGCCGGATTGAGTAGTGTCCTAATTTGAAAAGTTGCGCTTGAGGGCGTTGGGAAGGGGGTCGGAGCTTTAGCTCCGACATGATAGGGCCGCACGCAGTCGGGGGCTTTAAGCCCCTGAAGCTTCAGGGCCTAAAGGCCCCGTTTGAAGTTCTGGCTAATGTCGGACCTGAAGGTCCGACCCCCTTTCTGGAACTCACTTCACCATGGCAGAATACTACCCCGGACTGCCGCACGGCGCTACGGGAGAGATCTCCGAGGAAGAAACGGGCAAACCATGACCACGGCCATTGGTGTTTTCTCGGTGGGTTTTGATCGATACTGGCCGCAGTTTGCGGGATTGCGCGACCGACTGGAGCGCTACCGGGAGGATTTTGAAGCCGGGCTCAAGCGGCTGGGCGTGGAGGTGGTTTCCGCCGGCCTGGTGGATTCGGTTTCCGCCGCGCGGCGGGCCGGAGAGTTGCTCGCCGCGCGGCAGGTTGATCTGGTCTTTGGTGATGTCACCACGTACGTGCCTTCCTCCGTCGTGTTGCCGGTTATGCAAATCGCCAAAGCGCCCCTCGTCCTGGTGGGGCTGCAGCCTACACCCGGAATGGACACGGCCACGGCGACCACAGTCGATCAACTCGAACACGACAACAGCACTTCCCTTCCGGAAATTGTCTATGCCCTGGGGCGGGCCGGCTTGCCGCCACTCGACGTGGTGTTCGGCATGCTTCACGACGATGCGCGCGCCTGGACCCGGATTGCCGAGTGGACGCAGGCCGCGCAAGCCGCCCACCGCTTGCGCCGTGCCCGCATGGGTTTTCTGGGGCACGCCTTCGAGGGCATGCTCGACATGAACGCTGACCCGACGATGTTTAGTGCGGAGTTGGGTATGGCGGTCGAGATGATCGAAATGTGTGATCTGAAAAAGTGTGTGGATCAGGTGACGGCGGAGCAGATCACCGGCATGGAAGAAAAGATTCGGGAATTTTTCTGTTTTCCTCTTCCGGGCGCCGATGCCATTGCCGGGCCCGTCACTCCGGAAGGCCTGCGCTGGTCCGCCCGCGTGGCCGTGGGGTTGGAACATTTGATGAGCGATTCTTCGCTCGACGGGCTCGCTTATTACTACCGCGGCCTTAACCACAACGACTACCAGGAAATCGTGGCCGGAATGATTGTGGGGAACTCTCTGCTGACGGCGCGCGGCATTCCCGTGGCGGGCGAGGGAGATCTGAAAAACTGCGTCGCGATGATGGTCATGCATGAGCTGGGCGCGGGAGGATCATTTGCAGAGTTGCATCCTGCGCACCTGCTCGACAATTACGTTTTTGTCGGGCACGATGGGCCCGGCCACGTCGCCATCAGCGGCGAAAAACCCGCCTTACGAGGGTTGGCACTTTATCATGGCAAGTTCGGCCAAGGCGTGTCGGTGGAGTTCAAGGTCAAGAACGGGCCCGTCACCATTCTCGGCGTAAGTGTGGGCGCCGCGGGCCATCTCAAGTTTGTCGTGGCGGAAGGGGAATCCATCCCGGGGGCCATTCCGGCTACCGGCAACACGAACACCCGCGTCCGTTTTGCTCCCGATGTTGCCACCTTCATCGAGAACTGGTCCCTGGCCGGCCCGACGCACCATTTTGCGTTGGGGGTTGGCCACAAGCTTTCTTGCATTCAAAAAGTTGCCAAGTTGTTGGGGATCGACGTGGAGGTGGTGTCCCGCTCCCACCTCTGAGGCTGGAGGGGTTGAGGTTTCGACCCGAGGAGGCGCTGTCATTCTGAGCGAAGCGAAGAATCTCTGCATTTGTGGAATCAGGCAAATGCGGAGATCCTTCGTCGCCTTCGGCTCCTCAGGATGACAGTGTTAGCGGTTTTCCGCAGCCTGCGTGACCCCGGCACTGAGGACCCATGCCCAAGCCGGGTCATTTCCGATGGTGGATCGCCCTGTTCTTGTTCCTTGCCGCTGGCTTCGCGGTAATCCTGCTGACCATAAAGAAAACCCGGCCGCTCGTATGCGTCGAAAACCAGCTTGACTGCAAGGAGAACGGGATATGAAAGGAAGACACCTGCATGGGCAGCCGCTTTCGCGGAGGGACTGGTTGAAATGGACTGCGGGTAGCGCCGTGGCCCTTCCCCTCTTTGGCCAATGCCACTTTGAGGTTCAGCCGTTGCCGGCGAGCCCGCACGTGCCGCAGGCTGAATCCAGCGTGTTCCGGCGGGTGACGCTCGAGATGAGCTTGAAGCCGTTTCGCAGCGTCGACGCAGGCAGCATCCAGGCGATCGCGGAGCATGTGTTCCGTCAGTGGGCGGCGCTGCTGCAGCGCGCGGACGGGTGCGCGGTGATGCTGTGGACCGCCGATGGGAGCGAAATCCTCGATTACCGTGGAAATATGCACGACCCCATCGAGTGGGCCCGCTACATCGGGAGCGCCAACCCCGAGAAGGCCCCACCCCAGGCTGACCCGTCGGAAATCAACATCCACGAACAGGCCCGGCTGTACATGAACAACCCACCCCAGATCACCTACGGCACGCTGAAAGAAATCATCCAAACCTTCAAGAGTATCGGGAGAAAGTTGACGGGCAAGCCGGTGAGCGTGGGCGCCACCTTCGACCCGGGGCCGGAGTTCGCCCGCTCCCCCTTCAAGTTCGAGAGGCATCGCGAGATCCTCAAGGGCGAATGGGTTGATTGCAGCGCCACCCTCAGCGGAGATTCGGTACCCTACGCCGGATTCCCACGCGGCATCCCTTCAGGCACGCCGTTCGGAGTGTTTTTCGGGCGCCAGGCACAGCATTTCCTCACCGACCTGGGCTTTGACTACATCTGGTTCTCCAACGGCTTCGGCTTTTCCGCGACAGCGTGGAGCGTGAAGGGTCCGCTTTTCGACGGCACCGCCTTCCACCCCGAGAGGGCGGCTGAGATCCGCGCAAGTGTGGTGGGATTCTGGAAAGCGTTCCGCCAGGAGTGCCCGGGGTTCCGCGTGGAATGCCGGGGCAGCAATCTCTCCACCGGCGCGGACCTCAGCGCGAGCGCGTCGCCGATTCAGGACATTTACGACGGCGGGTTCAATATGGTCGCTCCTCCGAACTCGCCCTGGGCCGCTATTGACGGGGACTTTGGCCTGGAGGTGAGCGGGTATCTTTCCCACATTGCCCACCTCCCGGCGGGCGATGTGTTCCCCTTCCGCTTCTACACGCATGACCCCTGGTGGTTGAATAGTCCCTGGTTCGACCGCTACGGGCATGAGCCCCACGACATCTACCTGCCCCTGGCGCTGGCGCGGCTCGACCGCCGCGGCAAGGTCACGCCACCGTCGTTCCTCGAGTTCCTCACTATCGACAACTCCTATGGCGAGCTGCCCGACCAGTGTCCTAACGAGGTCACGCCGCACATCCTTCTGGCCATGGATCACTTCTCCGACGAGCCTGGCCTCGTCACCTGGGTGTACCCGTTTGGCGAGTTCCACGAAAAAGTGTTCGGGGACACGCCCCGCCCGGGCGAAGTGTTCTTCAGCGATTGGTTCATGCGCAACGCCGTGAATGCCGGATTGCCGTTGAACACGGTCGTCTCGACGGACAACTTCCTGGCCTCGGGAAGCGCCAATCCCAATCTATGTGCGCACACGGTTCTGCTGACACCTGTTCCCGCCGCGGGCAGCCCGCTGGAGGCGGCGCTGCTGGAGCAACTCCGGGGCGGGCGCCAGGTCTTCCTTTATGGACCGGTGACGCACGCGAGCCAGACGCTCATGGAGTTGCTCAACTTGCAACTGGCGCCGCCGCTCAGCGGTGAACTTGAGATGCGCTCATCCCTTGCGAGCGATACCATCCGTCACGGCAAGGTGCCAACCCGCATAGTGCATCGCGACGTGACGTCGGGCGGCGGCATCGACACCGTCTTGCTCGCGCCGGGGGTGGCGGATGTGGAGGTGTGCGCCAGGGTCTCGGACGGCACGAACGAGCGTGTGTTCGCCGTCACGCGGCCCGTCGGCTCCGGCCGGCTGGCTTGGGTGCGTGGAAGTTTCTCGGGTTACCTCACGTCGTCTGCCCTGCCCCAGCCTGACGATCCGCGGCAGCTCTTCCAGGCGGAGTACCTGATGCGCTATATGCTGGCGAAGTTCGGGTATGAGCTAAAGGTGGAGCGGCCCACGGTCGAGACCCGAAACCCGCTGCTGCTTGTCGCTCGGAGCAACAATGGCTTTTTCTTCTCTGGATACAGCCCCTCGACGGCCGCGACCATCCGGCTGCGATTCCCGCTCGGCGCTCCGATTCTGCTGGGGTATGAGACGTGGATCGAGGACGGGCATTCGAACTACAGCATGCCCCGCGCCTGGCACCGTGAGTGCCGCTGCCTTGTGCAGCAGTCCGAGGAGGGGGAAATTTCTTGCGTCGAGAGGATCTCGGAAGAGCCCGGCATCCGGCGCCGCATCCTCTTGACGGGCCTGAAGCGGGCGACCGTGCATTTCTACCCCGAGGTTCGAACCGCCGGTCCGCCGGTCCGGATGGAGAGCGGCCAATCGCAAGCCACCTTCTTTGAAAGCGAGAAGCACATCGCGTACTTGTCCGAAGATTCGGGAAGACGCCTGGTGGTTCACGACCACTCGGGTGAGTTGCTCATGTCCTGGTAAGTGGGGCGCGGGGCGACCAGGGGGCGGAAGCCGCGATTTCAGCCGGACTGAACAGGCTGCGGAAAAACCGCTAAAACTGTCATCCTGAGGAGCCACAGGCGACGAAGGANNTGCAGAGATTCTTCGCTTCGCTCGGAGTTCCCTCTTTCAGGAGTTAGTTGCGCATGACGATGTTTATGGGCTAATGATAAGGAGACCAGGCATTATTCCGGTTGAGTCCAAGGAATCCTTCTACATTCAAGCAGCCGACATCGCCGCTGGTATCGCTAGCCACATTTATGCCTCGGAAGGATTGATTGGCGTAGTTGAGCGTTTCGAATATGTGACTTACAACGGTGTACGACTTTCGCGCTCTGATGCCGAGCAGGAG
>PMYF01000474.1 GCA_003171295.1 Acidobacteriota bacterium
CTTCCGCTTCGACGGCGGCGCGGAGGACGTTGATTATGTCGATTACCACTAGACAGGGAGAACCACCCATGACCATGAAAAACCCGCCCCACCCCGGCGTTGTCGTGTTCGAGGAGTGCATCGAGCCGTCAGGCTTGACCATCACGCAAGCAGCGGAAGCCCTGGGCGTGACGCGCAACACGCTTTCGGAACTCGTCAACGAGAAGCGCGGCATATCGCCGGAAATGGCCGTGCGCTTGTCGAAGGTCTTCGGCGGCACGGAGGAAGGCTGGCTTGTGCAACAGGTCCAGTACGACCTTGCACAAGTCCGCCGCGACCGCATCAAGCTGAAGAAGCTGCAACCGGCTTAGGGGGGAAGGGTGTCATCCTTTCAGTTACGTGCAATTCCCCAGCCCGTAGCGCAGACCGCCGGGTTTGCGGTCTGCGGCTCTCCGCTCTCCAGAAAAAAATCCGGGACTTAACCGAAGAGGAAACGGCTGAACTCGAACTGGCCACCGACGAGGCTCTCGGTAGAGTCGAGCCGCCACCCAAGTAGCAGCACCTAAACCCCGGTGGGAAGGGTCCCTGACACCGTTTTCCTCCCAAGGCATCAATTCGGCTTGACGGATGGTGTCCAATGGAGTACAACAAGGTTGTGCAGACGGTCGTTGAGACACCTACTTACCTCGCGATTGCCAACAAGCTTTTTAGCGAGGAAGAGCGTGCGGACATCGTGGCAATGCTTGCGGCTGACCCGGAATGTGGAGACCTGATCCGTGGAACGGGGGGCTTTCGAAAGGTCCGAGTCGCCCGCAAAGGAATGGGCAAAAGTGGGGGGGCGCGGGTTGTATATATCTGGCGCAACCAGAGATTTCCGGTTTTTCTTATCACGGTTTTCGCAAAAAATCAGAAAGAAAATCTGTCGATGGCAGAGCGCAACACGCTCAGGAAACGAGCCAATAGTATCTTCGAGACGTATGGGAGCTAGCATGAAAAGCCAATTCGAACAGATGATGGCCGCCCTTAACGATGTTGAGGCTTTTCTCGCTGGGGAGCGAGAAGGATTCAAGGCACATGTGCCGCAGGAAGTTGACGTGAAAGCGATTCGAAATCGACTTGGCATGACACAAGCCAGATTCTCGAACACTTTTGGGTTCAGCCTTAACGCTATCAAGCACTGGGAGGGAGGGCGGAGGACCCCAGAAGCGCCGGCTCGTACTTTGCTCACCGTCATCGACAAGAATCCCGTTGCCGTGCTCACCGCACTCGATCCCGGTGCGTTCGCTGCCGCTGTCGGCTCTCCCGGACCCACCACCCTGCACCTCAGGGTCGATAGAAAGCGTCAGACATCTCGTGACGTTACAAGACGGAAGGCTTATTCTGCCGAGGGCGGGAAGAGTACCACGAAGTGAAGAAGCCCGGCTTCGCCTGACGCCGTTTTCCCCATTCCCTTGCCACCCGGATGTACCTCGACATCAGAACGGTTGAGGCCGCACGGCAACAAGAACTCTGAAGGAAACGGTTCCTGACACCGTTTCCCCTTGACCATCACGCAAGCAGCGGAAGCCCTGGGCGTGACGCGCAACACGCTTTCCGAACTCGTCAACGAGAAGCGCGGCATATCGCCGGAAATGGCCGTGCGCTTGTCGAAGGTCTTCGGCGGCACGGAGGAAGGCTGGCTTGTGCAACAGGTCCAGGACGACCTTGCACAAGTCCGCCGCGACCGCATCAAGCTGAAGAATCTGCAACCGGCTTAGGGGGGAAGGGTGTCATCCTTTCAGTTACGTGCAATTCCCCAGTCGGCTCTCCAGAAAAAAATCCGGGANNCCGGGACTTAACCGAAGAGGAAAAGGCTGAACTCGAACTGGCCACCGACGAGGCTCTCGGTAGGGTCGAGCCGCCACCCAAGTAGCAGCACCTAAACCCCGGGGAGGGGAAAGGGTACCTGACACCCTTTCCCATCCACCGTTTCCCCAAATACCAGCAGACCTCGACCTTAAGTTCGCGCTACAATCTTAGACTTGCCTTTGAGGGAGGAACCCATCGTGAGAGTCAAAGAGATCCGAGTTGCGAAGCTCTTTGGGCGATTCGATTATGTAATCCCGATGAACCTAAAGGATCGCATTACCATCGTCCATGGTCCAAACGGCGTCGGCAAGACAATGCTGCTTCGCCTCGTCGCGGGCCTGTTCAGCGCAAACAACCAGGCCCTGCGTTCGGTGCCCTACGAGCGGCTGGAAGTTGAGCTCCAAAACGGCAAAAAGACATCGATACTAACGGTGTCAAGAGCTAGAGGCGTGCGCACCCAAAAAGGGGCGCGGGATTTGGTCTTCACTGTCGCCGACGGCCTCAAGCCTCGCAAAATACTCCTGAGAGCTCCCCGTCCGGAAGATCTACGGCTGCCTCTCGGTGCTATTGATCAGATCATCCCGGAGCTGGAGCGTGAGGGACCCGAGGTGTGGAGGCATCAAAAATCGGGGGAATTTCTCTCTCTGGAGGAAGTCGTGGACAGGTTCGGCGAAAAGCTCCCGGTCAGGTGGTCCGATACCGCTCCGGGCTGGCTAGATAAAGTTCGACATTCGGTGCCCGTATGGTTTATTCAAGCCGACAGATTGCAGGGTGCTGGCCGCGCTCTCCGTTCCCGACACAGCAGGGTTCCCTCGACAAGTGCCGTCATGCAATACTCCAGAGAGCTTGGGGTGACGATTAAGCAGACATTAACCGATTACGCGGCGCTTTCTCAGTCTTTGGATCGTACCTTTCCTGCCCGGATGGTCAATTACCAGGAACCAATGCGGATTGAAAATTTGCAAGCTGGCCTCCGTGAAATCAATGACAAGCGCGCCCGACTCGTAAGTGCGGGCCTACTCGAAGAACAGGGCGAAGAAACACCGGTACCTGTACCAACGCGTAACGACAACACGAGGCTCGCTGTGCTGTCAACATATGTGCAGGATACAAATAAGAAACTGAGCGTTTTCGACCCGTTAGTGGCAAAAGTGGAGCTTTTCAAAAGGAGAATCAACGACCGGTTCTTACACAAGCAGGTTTCTATTGGTCAGAACGGATTTCGATTCACAACTTCGGAAGGCATTGACTTGGACCCGCTTAGTCTCTCCTCCGGCGAGCAGCATGAAGTCGTGTTGATCTACGAACTGCTGTTCAAGGCCGTGGAAGACAGCCTTATCCTGCTAGATGAGCCAGAAATATCGCTCCACGTTGCTTGGCAAGAACAGTTCTTGCCAGACCTGCAGACCATAACTGAGCTTTCACGTTTTGACGCCTTGATTGCAACGCATTCTACGCAGATCATCGGGGATCGGTGGGATCTCACGGTACGGATGGAAGGGCTGCAGCATGGGGTCCGCAAACGCACACCATCACGTCGCTAACGAAGTCCGCATGAAGCGGACTCAGCATGCCGGCGCCTTCCTTATAGTGGAGGGGCACGACGATAGCCGCCTCTACAAACGCTTTGTAGACCCTCAGCAATGCCACATTGTGGTGGCTCTTGGTAAACAAACCGTGGTCGCCGGAATGGACGTGCTCGAAAGAGATACCTTTGACGGGGCCCTTGG
Organism: Acidobacteriota bacterium; assembly: GCA_003171295.1. Classification (GTDB taxonomy): domain Bacteria; phylum Acidobacteriota; class Terriglobia; order UBA7540; family UBA7540; genus Bog-366. Next base: position 3,558 of record PMYF01000474.1, read on the forward strand.
ACTCGTTGATTGTGATTTTGACTTCCTTGATGGGAGATGCCCACTAAGTACGAATATTATTCGGGGCGACAGCCATGATCTAGAAACGATGCTCATTAGGTCTGGGGCCCTAGAGGCTGTATTACACGAATTGGGTTCCCCGGAAAAGCTGGAGCGATTTGAGCAGGCGTCCGGAGCTTCGCCGCGCAACTGGTTAATCGAGTGCGCTCGCCCTCTGGGATATCTACGATGGAACTCGCTCCGCATGGGGTGGAACCTCACCTTTGAGGGCCTCCAGTTCTCAAAATTCATCGACCCACGCAGTCTTCGCCTGAATCATGATGCTTTAGTATCAGAAAACAGAAACCATTCCCATGCGTGGGGAATTTCGGAGGAACAGCTCGAAGCGGCAGCTTGGCCCGACATGCAAGATCACGACCCCTGGCACGTCTGCTGTGGGCACGACATGACAGAATTGTTGAGGCTCGCACTCCGGAGGGTATGGGGTTCAAATGATCGCCTCACGACGGACCTAGTGGAACGTGAGCTTCGGTTGGCATATGGGTCAGAGCAATTTAACCGCTCATTTATTTTTGACGTAATTCGCGAGTGGGAGGGGAGGACAGGATTTCACGTGTTACCAAGGGCTAGGGCTGATATTCCCTCAGACCTTGGCTAGCGTAAGAAAGGGTGTCAGGTACCCTTTCCCAGATACCCTTTCCAGTCATGTACCCTTTCCAGAGTTTCCTGTGTCGAGGAACCGGTGTCAGGAACCGTTTTCTTCCTCCCAGGGTGGATTGAGGGCAGAACCTTGGCGGCTCGGCGACCGCTTTCCGCGGTGCGGGGATTGGTGCGGCGCGCGGCTCTTGTGCAGGAGCCGACCGGTCGATCGACGACTCTCGCGCACCAGATCCAGAATTTCTTTCCGGGAGAGACCCGCATCGATGCCCGGCACGTCCAGCGGTGAACCGGAACGCGCGGCCGGGCGGACCAAGAAGGCCTGCCCATCGCGGCGGCTATTTTGCAAGCATACCAAACCATCTTGTCGGAAATCGGCTCTTCCCGGCCCCGATGGCCGGGGGTGCTGGGAAACAGATAAACCGCCGACCTCTTCCAGCATAAGTCCGCCGCACCAGCGGCTTAGTTCTTACGGCCTAACCGTTCTTTTGGCTCGTTGTCGCCAAACTCCAAGTCACAAGAACGGTAAGCCGGCTACATGGCAAAGTGGAGCGCTTGGGATTCGTGGTCCAGGTTCCTTCGCTGAAACTCTGGGCGGTGTGGCGTGACACTGAACCAATATTGTTTGTGGAAAAGGAGTCTATCCGGGTGTAGTCTTGCGGATCAGACGCCGGGATTTTGCGATATCCGGCACTTTCCGGATTTTTCGTATGGTCAGCGTGCTTGGTGTCTCCCGCCGTGGTCCGCAAAAACCGGGTCGGCGCTTGGGAGCCATGCGGTGCATGATTGCGGCCCTATCATCTCGATTGGGTTAGGCGAGCTGTCGAGCGGATCAGATTTCAGCGACGACAGATGCAGGGGAAGGAAAAGTGCCGGAGGCAGCGGTAGAAAAAGAGGCTATTTCGGGTTTTGGCATTCTCAGGAGTCGTAAAAGGCGCCCCTTCGTTGGGCGCTGGCGCCTCCGAACGCTAATGAGCGCACGTGCGGATATCTGTGCGGGGGGTATCGGGTGTGTGGTATCTCTACCGCGATCAGTTTGGAGGGAGTGTCATGAGGCTTTCCAGAGCCATGCAATTTTTTGCTCTATCCTTGATATGCGTATTGATAACCGCGACTTCGTGTTCAAAAAAAGAAACAGTTTCAAAGCCAGAGGCGGAAAAAGCAACTTTCCAAGTCAACTGGGACAAGGTGGTTACCGTTTCCAAGACGGTGCCGACACTTCAAGTGGTCGTCATGCCACCGTTGAGGCGCGGCTCGAAGATTCACGACCGCGTCTTCCAAGCGCTGCATGAACTGGGAGCGGACTACGTTCGCTATGTGCCGTGGCTACCGTATCCCAAGCTGGGGGTGGCGGAACTCGATCCTCCCAGCAACGGGCAGACCTCCTGGGACTTTTCCTTGATCGACCCTATGATGGAAGATTTCATGAATGCCACGGCGGGACACTCGGTGGTTGTGAACTTCAGCACCATTCCCGAGTGGATGTTCAAGACGGAGAAGCCGGTACCGTATCCGGCCGACCCGGACGGGCTAACCTGGACCTACGAACAGGGGAAGGAATTGCGGGACCCGAGCCGGAAGGAACTGGCGGACTACTATGCCCGGCTGGTGAGTTGGTACACACAGGGGGGATTCACCGATGAAGCTGGGAAGCGGCACGAGTCGGATCACCATTACAAAATCGACTGCTGGGAGGTGTTCAACGAAGTCGATGACGAGCACTCCATGACCCCGCAGGATTACACGGCCAGTTATGATGCCATCGTCGGAGCCATCCGGCAAGTTGCGCCCCACATGAAGTTCGCGTCGCTGGCGCTGGACTCGGCCGAAAACAATATGCAATTCCTGGAATATTTCCTGGACCCTCGCCACCACAAGCCCGGGATTCCTCTGGACATGGTCAGTTATCACTTCTACGCCAAGCCCACGCAGAACGAGCCACCGGAAGTGCAGCAGTACACATTCTTCAATCAAGCCGACCACTTCCTGGCCGTCGTGCGCTGGGCCGAATCCATCCGGCAACGCCTTTCGCCGCAGACCCAGACAGACCTCGACGAAATCGGATCACAATCAGGTACCGACGGCACTGGAATGCCGCCCGCGTACGTCGCTCCACCGATCCCGAATTCGTACTGGAACCTCTCCGGGGCGATGTATGCCTACCTTTACGGCGAACTCGCCAAGCTCGGCATCGATGTTGCGGGCGAGTCGCAGATGGTCGGCTTTCCAACGCAGTGGCCTTCGGTCAGCATGGTGGACTGGGATACCGGACAGCCCAACGCCCGCTTCTGGGTGCTGAAGTTGCTCCGCGCAAATTTCGGTCCCGGCGACAAGCTAGTTAACACGCTCATGGGAACGCCCTCGGTTTACGGCCTGGGTTTCATCACACGCGATGGCAAGCATAAAATGCTACTGGTGAATAAACGCGACCGAACCGTCGTGGCGTCCATTCCCGGCGCCTCCGGAGGCCGGCTGGAAGTAGTCGATCAGCAGAAGCCCTTTCAGCCGCCCGCCACAGCCGAACTCGGAAGCGACGATGTAACCCTGGGTGGGCTAGCGGTGGCCGTGGTAACTTTGCCGTAGGTCGGCCAAAAGTGTGAATCTGTCAGGTCGTGGCGTGCGTCGTGTCGAAAGAGCCCCCTCGGCGAAAAGGGCAAGACGCCAGGAAACTTCTGCGGAACGAAGCTTTGTCGAGACATCCCAATCGGCATAGCAGAGGAGTCGAGCCGCGAAAACATCGAGGCGGATTACATGGACTCCAAGAGGCTGACGGTTTTATCCGAGAACGTCATGCTCTCACGTCTGTCAGGCGTGGCTTTGCAGGTCATCTTGCTGATCCTGGCGCAACGACCTGTGCTGGCGCAGGTCGAATCGAAGGAGTATGGCGCGACCCGGGTCGACTTTGCCGTATCCGGAGGAAGCGGGTTCGTCATTAAGCCTGATCATTCTGGACCCGCAGGTTTGAAACCTTGGCTTTGGTATGCGCCCACGTTCGTGAAAGCGACGCCCCGGATGGGGAGGTATCCCAACGAGTCCCTCACTTGGTTGTTTACGAGACTGCTGGACAAGGGCGTCTGGATAGCGGGTGTCGACGTGGGAGAGTCCTATGGGAATCCCCGCGGCCGGAAAGCGTACACTCAGTTTTATAAATATGCTCGGAAAGAATTCGCCTTGTCGCCGCGGCCCTGCCTGCTCGCCCAGAGCCGCGGAGGTTTGATGCTTTACAACTGGGCCGTGGAACACGCCCATGACGTTGGATGCATCGCGGGAATCTATCCCGTTACCAACATCGAGAGTTGGCCCAACTTGGGAGGCGAACGAATCCAACAGGCCTACGGGATGAGTGAAGCGGAATTACGAAAGCACCTTCGTAAGAACAACCCTATTGATCGATTAGCGCCACTGGCCCAGGCAAATGTTTCCATTTTCCACATTCACGGTGACGCTGACAAGGTTGTCTCCCTGCAGCAGAACACCCTCGAGTTCGCGCGTCGCTATAATGCCTTGGGTGGCAAAGTGGATGTCGAGGTTATACGCGGCAAGGGNNTGGCTCAGGTCAAGGTGATGGATACCTTGCACGTCCCCAAAACCGCGCTGATGGGGTGAAGCGAGGGAGCGATTATCGGCCAAACCGTATAAGTGGTTGTATTCAGTATTTGGATTCAAGCCGCCACGCGATTACTCCCGGAGGGTCGCCGACTCGGAAGTTATCGTCGGACCCGGCTTGCCCGGCAACCTTTGGCCATGCAATCGGCTCATCGGAAACTTACTGATTCTGGACGTGCTGGTTCCCCCGTATTAAATCGGCTAGAATACCCAGGCCGTTTCAGGCTTTGGAAAACACAATAACTATTGTCAACGTCAACCGAATCCTTTCGGAAGGAGGAACGCATGTCGCAATCTGCTTCGGGGTCCAAGCTCAGTATTGGGGGGTTGATTCTGGTTCCAGCGCTCATCACTCTGGCCATCACCTTGATGAGGTTGGCCGGAGAGCTGGAGCACTTGTCTCCACGGTTTTTCAGCGCGGCTCCCGGAGGTGGTGGAGCGATCATCGGAATCTCCTGGCTTCCCTTCGTGTTCGGGCCATACTTCGCAGTGAAGCTGGCGCGCTCGGGGCAGGGTGCCTGCGGCGTCTGGAAAACCTTCGGGCTCTCCCTGCTCGGATTGGCCATCATGGTTGCGGGAGGCTTTGTGGGGTTTGCGCCGCAGTTCAAGTTCCAGGGGAGGGAAATTGTGGGAGTGCTGCTGATGGTGCTCGGCCCGATCCTGGTCACGCTAGGCTGGCCCGCGCTTTTCAAGGTGCTGGTTGCTTACGGCTATGCGGCACGAATCCCTGTGGCGATCGTGATGTTTTTTGCCATACGCGGGCGTTGGGGGACGCACTATGACGTCCTGCCTCCCAACTACTCCGGGCCGACGTCCTTTATCGGGCAGTACATGATGATCGCTTTTCTGCCGCAGATGGTCATCTGGATCGCCTTCACGGTGCTTGTGGGGACGCTCGCCGGCACCCTTGTTACGGCGCTGGTGGTTCGCGACAAGACAGCGGCCCCGGCGGCGTGACGGCAAGCGGCCGCAGTGCCGGGGGGAAGCGCGGACCTGTCATGCAGGCACGCGGCACTTCGGCGTGGTCGACGAGAAGTGGGTAGGGGGTAGCCATGGTCAATCGTAATCTGATTGACCATGGGTCTTTCCCCATAACCACAAACCCACGGTCGGGAAGGCGCTGACCGTGATGGCTACCTGCTTATTGGGCCGGCAATTCCACGGCGCGGCCGGTGCGGATCGACTCCTTCGCGGCGTCGATGATTTCATTCACGCCCACGTTTATCTCCGGTGTGACCGGACCCTCGATCGGTTTGTTATTCCGGATGCAATCGAGGAAGTAGGCGACGCCGTTTATTTTCTCCGGCGGCACGGGCGGGGTGGGAACGGGTGCTCCGTCCGGGTCCTTGAGCGTTGTGCCTTTGTGCGCCGGCTGGAAGAGCAAGCCATCGCCCATGACCAGGAAACTGCCCTTCGGACCGAAGAACTCTGCCTGGCCCTTGGTGTAAGGCCAATCCCAGGAAGGCAGCAGGATCGCTGTGGCGTCCGGATACTCGAGCAAGACCACGGCGTCGTCTTCCACCTTATTATGCTGGGCGGTTTTGAGCTTGAGTGAATAGGCATAGACGCGCTGCGGTCGTCCCTTCACCCACAGCGCCCAATCGGCGCCGTAGCAGGTGAAGTCCATAAGCGCGCCGGCGCCGTTCTTTTCGGGATCGTAAAGCCACTCTCCGAATTCTTTCGAGACCCCGATCTCTTTCGGTCCCTCGTGGCCGAACTCGATAATCATCTTCTGGATGGGCCCGAGCTCGCCGGCCTTCAGGCGGGCGTATGCCGCTTGCGTCGCGGGGGCCCAGGCATTCCAGAAATTAACCATCAGCTTGATGTTGGCCTGGCGTGCCACCCGCGCCATTTCGCGCGCGTCCGCGCCGGTCGCGGCCATAGGTTTTTCCGTGAAAAAATGCACATGCCGCTGGGCGCAGGCACGCAGGATTTCGAGGTGCCGGCTGTTGACGGTAGTAACAATCACGGCCTCGGGCTTCACCTGGTCAAGCATCTCCGTGTAGTCGCCGAAGAATTTCACACTGGCGGGAACCTTGGTTTTGGCCTTGGCAACCAGCTCCGGGTGCGGGTCGGCAATCGCCACCAGTTCC
>PMYF01000981.1:0-6282 GCA_003171295.1 Acidobacteriota bacterium
CTACAACCCTTCCTCATCCTGTCAATAAGAACAATCCCCTGCCGCGGAACATTCTTCAGCCTTCCTGTGGTAGGAATCAAAAGCTATCTCCGACAGGCTCCTAGACAAACCCACTGCGTCTACCGGCAAAAATCTATTCGCACGCCCACTTGATCTTCCCGAGATCGGGCTGGGCTGGCAATGACGCGAAAGGATTCGTGACCGGCCGCCTCGGAAACACTCATAACACGTTAAGGCTTTTCGTCTCGGATTCCGGTCGTCTCTAGTGTTGCGGCTAGACGACGGCGCTCTCGATCCTGCCCTCTCGATCCTGCCCTTCACGCGGCACACAAGGGAGTATATACTTGCGAAACTTCAAGAGGACGAACGCAAGAGTTTCGGGTGTCCCCAGGAGGTCGATTCAGGATGACGCAGATTTCGAGACGGAATTTCCTTCAACAATCAACTGCCGCGGCGACGGGGTTGGGATTATTCGAAATATTTCCGCCGCTTGCGGCGGCAGGTCGAAGCAGTGCCGGGGTTCCCAACATCAAGTTCCCCTCTCGAGCTTCCGATCGAATGGCTGTCTCGACTTGGTCCTTTCGCGAATTCATCGCTGGACCCGGGGACGACGGCAAGGTACACACTGGCATGACCCTCGAGAAGTTTGCGGCAGATGTTCGCCGAAAACTCGGCGTGCCCAACATCGAGCCATGGACCCCGCATTTGCAGTCGCGGGATGCACGGTCCCTCGAGCAACTCCGCAAGGGTATCGAGAGCGCTGGATCCCATGTGGCAAACCTTGCGGTTGACGAGCGAGGGTGCTACTTCGATCCCGACCCCGCGGCACGACGAGCGGCCATCGAAGCAAGAAGGAGATGGCTGGATGTGGCCACCGCTCTCGAATGCTCAAGCATTCGAACGAACATGGGACGGCCACGCCAGGGCTCCCCCGACCTTCAGCTGGCAACTGACTCTCTTCGCAGGGTGACGGACGATGCCACCCGCAAGAATGTTGTGGTGCATCTTGAGAACGACGACCTCGTCAGCGAAGATCCGTTTTTCCTTATCCAGGTAATCGAAAGGGTTAAGAGTCCTTATCTTCGTGCTCTACCCGACTTCTGCAATTCTATGAGGACGGGCGATGCCGACTTCAACTATCGCGGGATGCGGGCGATGTTCGCGCATGCCCTCAGTATCTGTCATGTCAAACAGCACGAAACCGGCGATGATGGCAGAGTCTATACCATTGATCTGCAAAAGACCTTCGACATTCTCAAGGAAAGCGGGTTCCGCGGTTATTGCTCAATGGAGTGGGAGGGTAATGGGAGTCCCTACGATGCCACCCGCGAACTCGTCGCACAATCCGTGAAGTATCTGTCTTGACCCCACATTTCCATTTTGAGCTCTTCTGCCGAACCTTCTGATCGTCGCCGTCATCAATATTCATGCGGGTGTGAACGCGATGAGGACGCTTCGGAGGTCAGGACCCAATAGGTGAGATAGAAATTCAGCCTTTTCATCTCTCCTTCAACGCCTCTCTCAAGGTCGATTTCCGAGGTTCCCGGCTCACTTCCGACGGGTGCCTGATCCTGGTGCGCGAACTCGACGTGTGACTCAGGTTCGGAGAATTAATCGAACAACATCTGACGGACTCCCGTCGCGGGAAGAATACGCAGTTCTCCTTGGCCGAACTGCTACCGCGCCCGGTGGGGAGGTCCAGTCACAAGCCGTTGGTCGAGTACAAAGAGTTTCTCTAGCAGGCGGCCAGTTGGAAGACAGCACGGCGAGTGGTGGCGAAGGTCGAGCATCATCCAGGGGGGAGCTGTTCCCGCGCATGGGTTTCATCGTGACGAATCTGACACTTTCGAGCCGAGCACTCGTTCGGTTTTACAACAAGCGAGGGACGGCGGAGCAGTGGATCAAGGAAGGCAAGCAGGCAGTGAAGATGACCCGGCTGAGTTGCCATCGGTTCTGGTTCAACGTAGTGCGGCTGTACCTGAGTGTGATCGCCTACAACCTGGGGAATCTCTGGCGACGATTGGGGCTGCCGCAGAGGATCGGGAACTGGTCCTTGACGAGCCTCCAGCAGCGGTTGGTCAAGACGGGCGGACGCATGGTGAAACACGCCCGCTATTATTGGTTGCTTTTGGCGGAGAGTCATCTGACGCGGCGGTTGTTCGGCAATATGCTCCGACGGATAGCCGGGCTGTTCCTTCCGGCGGGATAGCCGAAGCTGTGGCAGCCGGGAAATCGATCTGGCGCCACCAGGGACGGAGGGGTGTCTGACAAAAGCGGATGGGAAGGCCGCGGTCAGCAGTTGCAGGACTCGCGGTGGGGCAGACAGGACCCTGTCCCGAGCCCCTGGACCCAGCCAAAAAAAATCGGGCCCTGGAATCCCTTGAGGGGTGTATAGTATGGGGCTATTAGGAGCTATACGTACGCCATAAATAATTGTGAATGTTTCCCAGCCATTCAGGATAGGGCACATAACCTTCTGACGCTGGCTGATCCCAGGGCCCATCCGGTGAATTCTTTTTCTACCGCTACGATGACGCTGTCGAGGGTCGCAAAATATTGGTCATGGAGACAAAGCTTGCGCGTCAGTTTCCAGACGCGCTCTACGGGATTCAAATCGGGACTGTAGGGAGGAAGGTAGTCCAACCTAAAGTCCGGTGCCTGGGTCTCTCTCCAGGCTTTGTGCATTTTCGTATGATGATACTTGGCGTTGTCCCTGATGACCACGACGCGTTGGCTTTCCTGCCGGCTCCGCTCCTGAAGAAGCTTCATGAAATCCCAGAAGCTTTGCCCGTTAAATCGATCGGTCTCTCGCGCATAAACAAACTGGCAATCGCGCAGGCGCACGACTCCAAAGTATCCTACACGCTTTCGAGTGGGGTGGTGCAGGATGATCGGGTCTCTGTCTTCGGGTGGCACCCACATGCGGCACCGGGAGCCGTATTGCTGGAAATGAACCTCGTCCAGTGCCCATAGGTCAATGCCCGGGTCGGCATTCACCGCTTGGAGTTTTTTTATGCTCCGCCTGTCGCGCCGGATCAGCTCGCGCAATCAACGGTCGAGGCTTGACCAAGCGGAACTCCCATTGACGAAAGAACCGTCGACATTGTCGTGCTCCCAGGGTCACGCCATAGGCCCGCTCGAGGTGGGCCGCCAGAGTCTTACCGTCCCACAAATTGCCGCTCAAGCCGAAATCCGAGGGTCGCTTTCGCAACGCGCCCTGTATTTCCGCGACCTGCTGCGGATTCAGCCGGCCAGGGCGTCCAGGACGCGGTCCTTCCTGCAACCCCGCCAAGCCCTTCTCCTCAAAGCGGCGGACCCAATATTCGACCGTTCGCGGAGCGTCACCCAACAACTCGGCGACGCGGCAGCAGTTCATTCCTTGCGTTACCAGCAGCACGCCGTGCAAACGGTGGTCATAGCGGGCCTCCCCACTTCGTCGGATCTCATCCTGCAAACCCAGAACGATCACCGAAGGATCAGAAATTGTCAGCGCTCTCATGCCATACATGAAAGCACATTTCGAAGGCATTCGCAATTACTTATGTCCGAGCGTATAAAATGGAAATTCCGGATAGTATCCCGCTGGCAGAAGTTCCTTCCTTCGGAGACCGACGAATGACCAAGCAGTTGATAAGCCTGATATCCGCACTCCTCCTCGCTGGATCGAGTGTGGCCGGGCAACCGGCGAACTCGCCTCAATACCAATCCGCTTTCGTACGGGTCGAACTCGCACCGGACCAACCGGCTTTTGTGGCGCTCTCTGTAGATTCCCTGGGCAAGAGCAAGCTCAGCGTCAACCCCCTTCGGCCGCCGTTGAAGGCGGATATAGCTTACGAACTGCGCCAGCTCGGCACAGCGTATGAATACCGTCGCTCAGGCATGCCGCCAGGAACCCCGGCCGCCTGGGCCTTTGAGCTCGCTGCGCGACAGATACGATTGCGCTCGCGTTTTGTGGCAGGAAGTCCTCCGCCTCTGCTCGTGCTAAACTTCAATCCCCACCTCAACCACGCCACACTGTTGGGCCTCATCAACGAGGATGGCAGTGTGCGGTTGCCCGCACTTCTTCACCTGCCCGACCTCGGAACCTTGCGCATCACCTCCAGCGTGGGCCAGAAGCTGGCGCTGGGCTATGACGCGCTTCGCTATGTCGAGCCCGAGCAGGCGAATGACTACGTGCGCGTGACTTTTCCCGCTGCCTCCGCTGCCATGCCGCAGGTCGATTACAACCTGGAAGTGGTGGCAATTCACCCCGGCTCCCCGGAGCTTGCGCGCGACGCGCGTTTTGACGGCTTCCGGCGCAACTGGCTGAATATCTTTCAACTGAACCCGCGACTGCGCCTGCTGGCCAACCACGCGGCCAGCGACCCTTGCGCCTTCACAGTATTTGAGTACTCTTCCGTGGCCGTGCGCACTCCGCCACTTGCTCCGGGCCTGACGGCGCTCGACCTGATCCACCAAACCCTGGGCCGTTATTTGAGCGGGATGAAGGCCTATGGCATGGCGGGATACACTCAGAACGACCCCACCACGCGCTTCGACTATCTCGATACTTATCCCTCGCTGCTGATTGCCGCCGCGGACTACGTGCGGGGCAGCAAAGACAGCGCCTGGTTGAAACAGAACTATGCGGGCCTCAAAGACTGGGCCACCAAGATGCTTGCCATGGACGTGAACGGAGACGGGTTGCTGGAGTATCCCGCCAGTGGAGATTCCGGGTCGTGGCCTGAGCAAATTGCTGTGCGCCCAGCCAACTGGTGGGACACCATCGGTTTCGGTCATCAGGACGCGTACTCGAACGCACTCGCTTACCACGCCCTAATCGAATTGGCGGAATTGGCCCGTCAGGCAAGCCATCCGGAAGATGCGCAGCTCTATTCATCCCGCGCCGACAAGATACGTTCCGCTTATTTCGGCACCTTCTATAACCCAGAGACAGGAGTACTGGCTGGGTGGAGGAGCGCCGACGGCAAGCTGCATGACTACTACTTCACCTTCGTCAGTGGCGTGGCTATCACCTATGGTCTCGTTCCTCCCGACAAGGCAAATCCGATCATGGACCGCTTACTCGCCAAGATGCATGAAATGGGTTATACGCACTTCGAATACGGTCTCCCCGGCAACCTGATTCCAATTACGCGCGCGGATTCCGTCACTAAAGAAAAGCGTTGGGGGGGACCTGAAAAGGAAGACGGCTCCGACGGCTTCCAGATTTACGAGAATGGAGGCGCGACGGCTTGCTATGCGTATTTCACCCTGAAAGCTTTGTACAAGCTGGGGCGGGGCAAAGAGGCCGACGAGATACTCTTCCCCCTGCTGGCCGGCTTTGAGCAGGGCGGCTTTCAGGGAGTCGGCCCCAACGGCTTGACCTACGATTGGAAAGCCTGGGACGGGACTCCGCATGGATACGAAGGCCTGCTCGTGGACGGTTACCAGGCGCTGCTGGCGGTGCTTGCGCGCTGACCTCACGGGCTGCTCGCCTTCAGGTTGGCGCTGCCGGTGAACGAGCGGAGGAGTAAGGCTATGACTATTGAACGGCTCCTATCCCAAGAGTGTAATCAGCTTTCAGCCGGTAGCAGCAACCGCGCGCAGCCGTGATAGATGGCGGCGATGAAGTTCCTGGCACAGCGAAAACCGAACGATCGATGGCTGATGGTGTCCTTCGCCAAAATTCGATAATGGTGTATTCGCCGCAAAAACAGCCGTTTCGGCCTGTCGATCTGGGCCTTGGGCTCGGGCCATTGATGTCATCGGTCTGGTCGAGCCTTTGCGCCGACCAGCGCCGGTCTTGCGCGAAGTAGGTTGCAGTTCTCGAGGTAAGGGAACGGCGGCCCAATCTGCAAGTGATTACGCAGCGCGCCGTTCGTAGCGATGGTGCAGGCCACCAACCTGCGGGAGTTCCACGATCTTTCCCACCTCCGGCCCCTGCACGACGCGAGTGGTCGGAGCGTCCTTGGCTAAAGAGAGGTGAGTTCTCGAACCCAGATAATAATCGAAATAGCCTTTCAGGATCCGTCGCAAATGCTTTTCTCCCAGCACGATCACGTGATCCAGGCACTCGCGTCGGATGGAGCCCACCAGCCTTTCGGCAAACGGATTTTGCCAAGGGCTCTGCGGTGCGGTCAGGACTTCGCTGGTGCCCAGGTCTCGGAGACGATGGCGGCAACATTCCCCATAGATCTGGTCCCGATCGCGGACCAAATAGCGCGGCGCTGTGTCTTCGGGAAATGCTTCCAGGATCTGCTGAGCGGTCCAAGCCGCTGTCGGATGCTCCGTCACGTTGAA
>PMYF01000981.1:6359-6700 GCA_003171295.1 Acidobacteriota bacterium
CCGGGAGACCGTGCGTTCGGAGAGCTCAATGCCCAGCTTCAGTAACTCTCCATGAATCCGTGGTGCTCCCCACAAAGGATTGGCTTCAGCCATCTGGTGAATCAGATCTCGGACTGGGCGATTCACACCCGGGCGACCGGCTTTCTCCCGCCGGGAAACCCAGGTCCAGAAAAGACGGAACCCTTGCCGATGCCAGCCCACGACGGTTTCGGGCCGAACCAGCCGCAGGGCGGTTCGCCAATTGGGCCAGATGCCTGTCCCTGGCGAATTGCTAATTCGTGACACAACCCCACGCCATTCCGGGTTTTGATACCATGATGAAATGGTGCGTCCTGAAAGAC
>PMYF01000238.1:0-2325 GCA_003171295.1 Acidobacteriota bacterium
TTGGACCCCGAGCTGCGGGAGGAGGTCCTGGGCGTCATGCGCCAACTGGCCGAAGAAGGCATGACCATGATTGTCGTCACGCACGAGATGCAGTTCGCCCGCGACATGGCCGATCGCGTAGTCTTCTTCGAAGGCGGACGCGTGGCCGAATCCGGAACGCCGGAGCAAATCTTCTCCGCTGCCCAACAGGAACGGACGCGCGAGTTTTTGCGGCGAGTGGCGACGCGCTAAGGCTCGGTCCGACGTCTGACCCACACTCCACCAAAGCAGTCGCCAGTGAAGCCGTCGCCCATGAGAATGTTATCTTTCCACCCCGCCAAAGCCTTGACATTGGATCGCAGGTAAAGCGACCTCGTCAACCAAGCCCACGGCTTGACTACCAATGCAGTCGAGCCGTATCCAATATGGTTAAAAAGGGGCAAACCGGAGGTTGGAACTGGAATTGAGCGGGCACTTCTGTGTCGTTAGGTTCCGGTTCGCCGGATCAAACTCCGGTTTTGACCCCATTTCCCAAGATCAAGTATGCTGAGACCAGGTTCTGCATAGCTTATCTTTGTTTAGAGGCCGGCGAGCGCATGAGGGTTTTGGAAAACGTGTTTACAGAGGTCGACTGAGGCCGCAGCGGCTAATTCCTGGTAATCGTCATTTTTCTTACCATCTGCCCAATCGCACACGCCCTTAACAAGAAGCCATTCAGTTTTATTGCGGACCGCACTGGCCCAAAGTCCCGCGCCTTCCATCTCGCCCCCAATTGCTGTGGGGTAATTCTCCAGCAGAGTTTGCTTGAAAGATTCGCTGTCGATTAACTTGTCCCCTGAGAGTACCGGCCCGTAGTGGATTTTGCATCTCGTGCCATCAGGACGAGAAAACTCCCAATCCAAGACATTCTTGAAGCGATTAAGTAGACCATCACTTGCTGGGGGGACTGGGTTGCGGAACTGGATGGGAACGCCCTGCCGCTGGGCCTCATATGGAATTATGTGCTGTGCAACGAGAATGTCTCCTGGCTTCTGTTTTCCGCGATCCGCGCCGAAAGCGATTCCAGCCATTACAATAGCCTTCGGATGCCAAATGCGGAGTAGCGCGTCACAGGATAGTGTCGATCCAGTCGCACCCTGAGTCCCCATAGAACAGAGCATGAGGGCACTTTCAAAAGTCCCGAAACGACCGAGGTAGAATGTATCGTTTCCGTGAGAGACCTGCCATAAGGTGCTTAGCCCTTTGCTGGGCCGAAGTTGCTTGATCGCAGCCTTTAGTTCAGTCTGGGTAGCAACGACAATACCTAGCGTTGGGTGAAATCTCCTTTTCGCCTTCTTCAAAGTGACAGGCTGCGTCTTCGGAAGTGCCGCTAAGAACCATTGTTCTTGAGAATACTCAAATGAGGGGGCGCGCACCGCTTTACCCGCGGAATCTACACGTGGATTAGATTGAAAAGTGTTCTGAGTGGACCGTTTGCCGAGGCTTATGCTGTCAAGGACAAGGACGCTGAGCATTACGGTTGGGCCGCCAGCGATTTCCCAATGGCCTCCGTCTTCCTGCTGCGCCAATAGCCAGTCAGCGCCCCTTGAAGCGGCGTGCTCCCACCCACGTGGCGTAGACAATGCTAGACCGTGGATTGCAGCGCAGGTTGCAAGTAGGCAAGGCTTTGATCCGTCGCTGTAAATTGGCCACCCCCCGGCGTGAGTCTGGCACTCGAAAAGCAATTTATTCGCAGCAACGACAACATCGTCCTTCATGTGGGTTGGCTGTATTCGATTCCACACGAATGGAATTATACCAGCCAGAGGAACGTAATTCTGGTACTTTGCCGCTTCGCCTGGGAGAGACGAAAAACACCGCCAAGGTTTATCTCTCTCATGCGGGCCGTTGATCAGCGCCCATAACCATGCTTCGAGACCATTCCGTTCGGCCATCCGAAGCGCCAGGGAGGAGCGGCACCAGTGGAACAAAGACCAACCAGCCGCACCATGCTCTATGCCGTATTGTGGCCCAGTCGAAAGGCCCTTGATAGAAGATCGCAACCACCTGTCAAAGCCCGTGACATTCAACCACTCGACTGCACGGAAGAAGGCAGCGTCTATAAAATCTTCCTCCTCGTCCCTGAATGAGAAAAAGCAAGGAGGGTCTCCGTTGAATTCGAGGATGTCCGCTGCCTCACTCAGGGAAATAGTGCAGTCTTTAGCCCGGGCAAAAACGTCCTTTGGAACCCTGCCAGCCGGTCCACCACGCGTGATTGTGTAGCAAATAGCGCGGTGCCACAGGTCTCGGAGAGTTGACGGTTCAACCAAATTAGTTCTGCCCCGGCTCGCAAAGTAGATCGTGGCC
>PMYF01000238.1:2340-2912 GCA_003171295.1 Acidobacteriota bacterium
CCCTCCCTTGCAATTGGCTCGAGCCAGTATTCCGTTTTATGTATACTTTTTGGCTGATCGAAGATGACTTCCGCTGCTGCTTTGCAAACAGAATCCAGTTCGGGGAAGAACTTTGATAGGCTGACTCCGAAGGAGGAGCGTTCAAATCGGTCCAGAATCTCAAGCCTTCGTACGACCAGGTCGAAGTCGATTACCTGCTGAAGAATCGGGCAGTCGCTCTCGATCTCGCGTATCTTCGATTCCGTGGGATCTCCTATCGCCCAATAAAGATGTTTGCGAGCGGTATGGGTTACATTGGGCAGAAGGTCTGGTTCAAGCTGACGTAAAAAGTGGTCTAACCCTGCGACCTTCAGAGCGGACTCGAACTTGGGCGCGGTTTTCGGTTGTGTAGGTTTCTTCTTCAAATTCAGTCCTCTAGAAATCAATCCTTCGACTTTGATGGAGATTTGACCGTTTCAGGCATTCCTCCGCAGGCCTCTGAATGACACACACACTCCGGAAGTAGCAAAACCACCGTCCGGGTGCAAGGGCCGTTTGGAGGCGGGTTCTTCGTGAAGAGGTCGGTCCAGAGA
>PMYF01000163.1 GCA_003171295.1 Acidobacteriota bacterium
ACCCAGGGCTCGACTAAAGTCTTCGCCCTGGGCTAAGAAAGACGCCCCTGACGGGGCTTGTCGGTTGAAATTCACAGCGTCGTCGTATTAAGAGTTTTCGTGGGCACAGGGACATAAAGGAGAACCGCCTTGTCAGCAGAGATCAATCGTCGCGCGTTCCTCAAGGGTTCGCTCCTGGCATCCGCCGGCGGCGCGCTGGGCCTGACGGCCGCGGGCAAGGCCATGGCCGCCGAGGGCACCCCGAAGCCCGATCCCGCCAAGGCCGCGCCAGCCGGCAACGCCCTGCCCCAGGGCAAAATCGGCAAGCTCCAGTTCAGCCGCATCATCCTCGGCGGGAACCTGCTGACGCACTACACCCACAGCCGCGACCTCAAGTACGTTTACAACCTGTGCGCCCATTACAACACCGACGATAAGATCATGGAGACGCTGGCCCTGGCCGAGCAGCACGGCATCAACACGGTCTCGATGCACAACCCGCCCGGCCCGATGGCCGTCCTGCGCAAGTACCGCAAACAGGGCGGCAAGATTCAGTGGATCATCTGCCCCACCGCCACGATCGGCGACGACATGAAGGAGTACACCGAGCAGGTCCGCCGCCTTGTCGAGGAAGACGGCTGCGAGGCGATTTACGTGTGGGGCGTCCACGCCGACCCGCTTGCCGCCGCGGGCAAGGCCGAGCTGATCGGCAAGGCCGTTGAGATCGCCAAGGAACATGGGGCGCTGTCGGGCGTGGGCGGCCACGACCTGAAAGTGGTGGAGGAATGCGAGCGGCTGAAAATCCCCGCCGACTTCTACATCAAGACGTTCCATCACCATAAGTATCCGAGCGGCCCGAAACCCGACCAGCTCAAGGGCGCCTACGCCGAGCACCCCGGCTACTGGTGCCGCGACCCCGAGGCCACGATCGAGGTGATGAAGAAGGTGGAGAAGCCGTGGCTGGCGTTCAAGGTGATGGCCGCCGGAGCGATTCCGCCCGCCGACGCCTTCAAGTACGCCTACGAGAACGGGGCCGACCATATCCTGGCGGGGATGTTCGATTTCGAGATCGCCGACGACGTCGGCATTGCCAAGAAGGTCCTCGCCGACGCCAAACGCACCCGGCCGTGGCGGAGTTAGGGCTCCCTCTTCACCAATGGTGGCATAACTTTCCCGGCGGGTGCCATGCTTTCGCCCGCCACGGCGGGAAAGCATGGTCTTGCGAGCGAATATAAGTATTGTGCCCTAAAAACTCTTGTGTACAATGTTGCCGTGGGTGCCATACATTCTCGCCGGTGCGCAAGCACTCATTCGCAGCCGGTGTTAAGTAGTGCGCCACAAACAGCCTTTACGGAGGGGGGACTATGCACGCCTTCATTACAACCTTGGCTTTCCTGGTCTTGGCGATACAGGGTCATCAAGCGATCGCAGGCACACAAGGCGTAACCGTAGATGTTGGTGGCGAAGCGGTTTACATTCCCGCACCAACAGGATTCCACGAAGTAAGCCAGTTGTCTCCAGAAACCCGAAAGTTCGCGGAAATGGTAACTCCGCCAAAGAATCGCTTACTGGCAGTCTTTGTCTCCGAGGGCGATCTTGGCCAAATCATGAAGGGGGAAGATCCGGTTTTGGACCGCTATATCCTCATGCAATGTTATCGCCAACTCGAGAACTCGCGTATTACGGGGGCGGAGTTTTCGAAACTCGCGGGCCAGGTTAGGCAAGAGCAGTACACGCTTCTGGAGAAGGACAAGGCCACAAGGGATTCACGCATAGCCCAAATGTCGAAAACGATTTCAAAAGAGTATGGTATCGCGTTAAACCTAAAGATCGGCGAGACGGCACCTCTTGGGGTCTTTATGGAGAAGACTGGCGCAATTGGATTCGCTTACTTGGCCAAGTGCCAAGCGTCCGCCGAAGGGCAACAGCTTGACCATCTTGTGGCTGGTGCAACTTCCATCATGAGAGTCAAGGGGAACCTCATGTACTCGCATGTATACAGTAAGTATGCAACCGCGCAGGATCTTGATTGGGTTCGTACCACTACAAGCGTATTGGCGGATCAAATACAAGCGGCAAACATTGGGGAAGGCACTTCAGCAAAGGCTGACTACCGAAGGACTGGTTTCGATTGGAATAAGGTGATCACGTATGGGATAGCAGGTGCAATTTTAGCGGGGATTATAGCCCTTCTGAAAGGTTTCGCGAAGCGCAAGAAGGAGAACCATAATGCTTAGGGAATTTCCCCCTTAAACCCTGGGAATGTCCCGATTAGTGAGGAACACTCATGGTCGCAACCTCTCAAGCGGATCGTTACGAGGCGGCAAAAAGTCACCGACAAAGGCATGTTGATGACGTAGTGGCTGCGGATGCACGGAAAAAGATAGTCGTCGCCGGCCCTGGAACCGGAAAGACCTTTCTGTTCCGAAAGGTTTTGGACGGTAAGGCAAAAAGCCTCACCCTGACTTTCGTGAACGCCCTTGTTGAAGATCTTTCTCTCGAACTGTTTGGCCTTTCCGAGGTTCGGACGCTACACAGTTTCGCTCGGCAGCAGTTAAAGAAGGTCCCTGGACAGACGGTACGTGTGTTTTCCAAGCTGTCAACGGTCATCCGGCAGGATGCACTAACCCTCCTTGGCAGTAAGGTAGATTTTGATGCGCTTTTCCACAGCAAAGCCGACGGCAACGAGAGCATTGAGTTTTACAGGAAGAGGCGGGTGTACTACGGGCATTATGGATTCTCGGACATGATCTACGCCGCAGTTCGGTACTTTGAGGAACATCCAGACAAGATTCCTCAGTACACGCAGGTTGTTGTTGACGAGTTTCAGGACTTCAA
>PMYF01000701.1:0-1580 GCA_003171295.1 Acidobacteriota bacterium
GTCTCCAGATCGCCCTTGGCCTGTGCCTGCAAGGTTTCAAACGTGCTGCGCGCCAGCGCGATGAAAGCCTGGTTGTTGCTCTTCAGCGCTTCGGCGGAAAGCGCCTGGAAGGTTTCCACCAGGCTCTTCTTCGCCTCCTCCAGCAATTTCTTCTGCTCTTCCAGGCTCGTCTGCGTCTCGAGCAGCTTGGTTTCCGCCGCAACTCGCAACTCGCCTTCGGCCTTCAGGCGCTCCCGCAATTGGTTCAAATCCCCCAGCGCGGTCCTGACGTTTTCAAGTTCTGTCTGCGCCTTGATCTTCTGCTCGCTCTCCTCACGGAGTTTCTGCTGAAGTCCCCCCAGTTCCTTATCGCGGGCGTCGAGCGATGCGTGGAGCAGGCCCCACTGCGCGCGCACTTCCTGCAAGGTGCTTTCCGCCGCCTTCACCCGGCCCTCGGCATCCACTTGAGATTTGACCAGCTCCGACTTGGTGCGGGCGGCCGCCAGCAGCCAGCCGATCGCGGCGCCCAACGCCACACCCAGTAAGACAAGGAGGATGGAGTTCATGGGGATCACCTCGGTTTTCCAGAAACAAATGGTATCTGAGAATTCGTCAGAAGGTTTCTTCGTGCGCCGGACAGATCAGCGCGTAGTCGCAATACTTGCACACAAAGCCGGGCTTGGGCGGAAACAATTGCAGTCGGACTTGTGCGGCTACTTCTCGAACTTCCCTGACCACCAGCTCCAGGTCTTTCGGTGTCCGCACCGTCGAGACCGGCTCGTTGTTGGTAAGGCTATAGAACGTGAGCCGCGCCGGATTAAGCCGCATCTGGTCGCGCGCCGCCAGTGCGTACACGGAGAGCTGCAAACTCTTCTCCGCATCCTTCTGCGAACGTGGCCGTCCGGTCTTGTAATCCACCAACTCCACCGAATGGTCCTGGAGGGGATTGATCTGGTCGATGCGCCCCTGCAGGATGACGTCGCCCAAGTCGAGCGCGAAGGATGCCTCCATGCTGAGGGGAAGCGCCGTAGTGGCTTCGTGCTTCTTCACGAAGGTCCGCAACTGCGCAAGTCCTGCCTTCTGGTAAGCCCTCTCCTGGTATTCTTCCTCAAAGCCGGCATCCCTCCAGATCTGTTCGAAGTAGGCCTGCACCTGGTCGAAGGTTGCGTGGCCCTGCTTCCGCAGATCAAAGTACCGGCGCACACACTGGTGCATGATGTTGCCGAAGGTCAGCGCCGCCTGCGGCCCCGTCGGAATCTTCAGGTGGTGGCTGAACTTGAACTTTAGCGGGCAATCTTCATACGTTTCGATTGCCGAAGCGCTAAGCAGGATTCTCTCCTGCGGCAGGGTGGCCGGCGTATGGCTGGCCCACTCGGCGATGGGTGGATAGACTCCGGGTGCGCTCGGCGCCTCGCCAAACAGGTTGGTTTGCGGCTTCGCGCCGGAAGAAAGCTCGCGCGGCCGGGATTCCGTACGGGGGGTCTCGGGAGCTTCCGGCGGGGCCTCCGGGACCTGGATGCGCTCCAGGTCCCGCGCGGTCACGGCGGGGTTCGATTGCAGATCACCGATGAAAGCGGAGGTCTTCTTCCCGGATTTCGAAA
>PMYF01000701.1:1645-3306 GCA_003171295.1 Acidobacteriota bacterium
GGCTGCGGGCCCTTCTGCAGCGCGTCAGGGAATTCAATGACCGGTTTCTGCTCACTGTGGGGAAAGCGCCGCGGGGCGACGCTCAGGATGAACACCACGGGAAACTCCAGACCCTTCGCGGCGTGCACGCTCATCATCTGTACGGCGTCCGTGGAAATCTCCGGCTGCGGCGCTTCAATCGAGCCCCCGGCCTCGAGGAAGTATTGGAAGTACTCCCGGAAATCCGCAAGCTTCCTCGACTCGCTTTTACCCTCCCACTTCTCCAGAAATTTCCGGAAGGCCTCAACATAGGCGCTGTCCTGATCGTACAGCGGAAGGTTCAGCTCCAGCCGGGCGGCCAGCCGGTCGAGCAGCGCCGTCACGGGGGCGTGCTCGGCAAATTTGCGCAGCTCTCGGAGCAGGCGGTGCAGTTCCGGCCACCCCGTTTGCTCCAGGCGGTTGGCCGCCCCCGACCTTTCCCACGTCTCGAGTACGTTGTAGAGCGAGCAGCGGTCACGTGCGGCTTGCTGACGAACTTCTTGCGCCAGGTCCTCTGGGAACTTCCACCGCGGCGCCAGCAGCACGCGCGTCAGGCTGACGTTTTCGTGCAGCGAATGAATAATGTTCAGATACGCCACCAAATCGCGCAGGATGATGGTAGAAACAATCGAAAGCCCGCGGATGACGAAGGGAATCTGCTTCCGTCGTAATTGCTTCACCAACGGATCGCGGTAGCCGTGGGCGCGGTATAACACGGCGATCTCGCGCGGCGCCGTGCCGCGCTTCCTGAGACGCGCGATTTCATCGGCAATCCACACAGCCTCGCTCACGTAATCGGGAGATTGCAGCAGGTAGACGGCGCAGCCCTCGTCCCGGTTGGCGCGGAGTTTCCGCTTCTCCTGGTAGCGATCGTTTTTCGCAATCACTACATCCGCCGCACGCAGAATGCGTTTCGTCGAGCGGTAATTGACGTCCAGATACACCGTCTCATGATTTGGGAACGCTTCGTCGAACATCCTGAAAGCGCCGTGCGATGCCCCTCGAAAGCGGTAGATGGCCTGGTCGTCGTCGCCGACGGCGGTGAGGTTATAAGGCGGCTTGAGCAGCCGTTTCAGCAGCTCAACCTGCGCGTAATTGGTATCCTGGAATTCATCCACCAGCACATAGTGAAACCTCTGGCGGTAGTGTTCCCCCACCTCTGGCTCACGATCGAAAAGACGAATCGTTTCCGGAATCAGGCTGCCCAGGCTAGAGCATCCGGCCTCCTCCATCAGCAGCCGGCTGTTCCGGAAGACCCGCGCCAGTTCCTTCTTCTTCTGAATCTCCTGCTGCAGCAGCGTGCTCTCGGCAGCGTCCAGGGAAGGCGCCAGTGCGGTGAATTCTCTTTCCAGCCCCTCCGTATAGCGCTCAAAATCCGCCGGCTCAATCAGCTCGTCCTGGCAGCGTGAAAAGAAGTCGTTCAGCGAATGGAGGAACGCGCCGGGCTCCGCGAGCTTCTGGTAGAACTCGAGTTCGAGTTTCTCCATGCGCCGGCGGAGGAAGATCCACACATCGACCTTGTCGAGCAGTGTCCGCTCGAAATGCCGCTTCCGCAGCACTTCATAGCAGAAGGCGTGGAAGGTTGATATGTGAGGAGTGGAGTCAATCTCGGGCAACGCCTGGCGCACGCGGCGCAACATTTC
>PMYF01000701.1:3323-8596 GCA_003171295.1 Acidobacteriota bacterium
CCCGTCAAAAGGTGAACGATCCGCTGCGTGATGACGCGCGTCTTGCCGCTTCCCGGCCCCGCAATAATCAGCAGCGGTCCTTCCCCATGCTCAACGGCTTTTTGTTGTTCGGGGTTCAGGTTGCTCGTTGAGCTCATCAGTTCATTATTCCGCGAAGCTTCGCAGGGAAGCAAGTGGAGGAGGTGCCTGGGCAGCAAAGGTTGCTGCTTTCAGTCGCCGTGCGGCCTCCGCTAGACCCTAACACGATGCGGGTGCGCACGGAAGTCGCGACCTTCCTCATGGTAGACGTAAATGGCGCACTACAAAACCTCGAAAGCAGTAAAATCCATGGCGCAGGCGTGCTGGTGATGCAAGGTACGGGTCGTGGTGCATTTCGCCCGCCAAATGCGGTGCCACCGCATCCGTCCGCGCCCCCTTGGCACAAGCCCTAGTCCCCGCAGCCCAGGCCTATCACTGAGGAGGAATCCATGAGCGAACTCCCTCGTCGAAGATTCTTGCAGCAGGTCGCACTTGCTGGCGCCGCACTTGGCGTGATGCCCTCAGGGCTCCGCGCCGAGCAATTCGGAATCGCGGAGAGTGCCTTGGAATTGGGGACGGTTGTTGTGCCTCTCGATCACTGGTCGTTTGGCCTCGACCCGGAAGATCATGGCGAACGCCGAGGGTGGTTCGAAGTGATGAAAGCTGGCCCGGCGCCTTCAACCTGGGTGGCTGTCCCTCACACCTGGCAAATCTCGCCAGACAAGGCTGATTACCAAGGGGTCGCTTGGTATCGCAGGGGCTTTGAAGCACCCAGGCATTGG
The DNA here is from genome assembly GCA_003171295.1 of Acidobacteriota bacterium. Classification (GTDB taxonomy): domain Bacteria; phylum Acidobacteriota; class Terriglobia; order UBA7540; family UBA7540; genus Bog-366. The sequence goes on from PMYF01000701.1 coordinate 4,124, forward strand.
GCTGGCAGGACGGTTCGAATCGAGTTTGAAGCCGTGTACCACAGCGCGAAGGTGTGGCTCAACGGGAAGTTGCTTGGCGAGCATTTGCGGCGGGGATACACGGCGTTCAGCTTCGATGCCACGGCTGCCTTGCGTTTTGATAGCCCCAATTCTCTCGTTGTCAAAGTCGATAACTCATTCGCTGAGGGAATGCTTCCGAGAAGGGACTCCTTCGATTGGGCGCAGGACGGAGGGATTACGCGTCCGGTAAGCCTGCTCGTTACGCCCAACGTTTACATTGAAGGTCTGCGGATCGACGCCGTGCCGGATCTCGATGCTGGGCGCACGCCGTTAACCATCCTTGCGATCGTGCGCAACGCCGGCCAAACCGTGGCGCAACTCGGCTTTGACTTCCACGTTGCGGAAGCAGACACGGGTTTGGCCCTCATTGAAGGGGGCGCCGACGGAGCCCGTCTGGAACCAGGGGCAATCCAAGAGGTGAAGATGACGCCGACCGATGAGCCGATGAAACTCTGGCACTTCGATCATCCTCATCTTTATCGCGCCACCGTCCAAGTTTCGCAGGACCACAAGCCTCTGCACAGCACCACGCAGACTTTCGGCTCCCGGAAATTCGAAGTCAGGAATGCGGGTTTCTATTTGAATGGTGAGCGGGTGCGGCTAATGGGCGCGGAGCGCATGGCAGGCAGCAATCCACAGTACGGCATGGCGGAACCCGAGGAGTGGATCAGGCATGACCACGAGGACCTGAAAGAGCTCAACTGCGTTTTCACCCGCGCGCACTGGCCGCAGGACAAACGCGTGCTAGACTACTGTGATCGCAACGGCATTCTGATTCAGGAAGAAGTTCCTTCCTGGGGTCCTGCCACGTTCGACGGCATGGCGAGCGAGCCATCGCCAGAAATCATGCAGAACGGGCTCGAACAATTGCGCGAGATGATTACACGCGATTGCCACCACCCTGCGATTATCGCTTGGGGACTCTGCAACGAAGTGAACGGCCAAAATCCACCGGCGCAAATTTTCATCCGGCGCATGGCCGAAGCTGCCCGCCGCCTCGATCCCCACCGCTTGCTGACCTATGCCTCAAACTCTTTGCAGCAGGATCCTGGGGCCGATGCCGCTGGAGGGCTCGACTTCATTGAGTGGAATGAATATTACGAAAGTTGGTATGGGGGAAACACGGCGTCAGTGCGGCGCAATCTGGAGGAGATCCATCGCGCTTTTCCCGACAAGCCCGTGGTGATCTCCGAATACGGATACTGCGAGTGTACTCCTGACCGTCTGGCAGGCGACGCCCGGCGCATTGAAATCCTGCGCGACCACACCCATATCTGCCGCGACCTCGATTTTGTTGCCGGGACAATTTTCTTCGACTACAACGACTACCGCACGCACGTGGGCGATAAAGGCCATGGACCGCTCAAGCAGCGCGTGCACGGCGTCGTGGACCTGTATGGAAACCGCAAGCCCTCGTTCGACGTGCTGCGCCAGGAGTCGAGCCCGGTTGAAAGCCTGCAACTGGGTCCAGGCGAGGGATTGCTGAACGCCACCCTGACCACTCGGAAGACCCTGCCCGCCTATACCCTGGAAGGTTACGCGCTGCGATGGGTCGTCTTCGGTTTTGACGATCTTCCGATGGAGCAAGGCTCCGCCCCGCTGCCAACCCTTCTGCCCGGGCAGCAGGCTGGAATGCGCATTCAGTTTCAGGAGAAGAATCCTACGCGCGTGCGCGTTGACGTCATGCGGCCTACGGGTTTCTCGGCCTTCACCGCTTGGTGGAAGAACGGCGCCAAGTCCCTATAAATAGAATTCGAAATGCGCCGAAGCACTCGTCGTTAGAAGGTCGCAGTCATCGCCACCTTCTTTTTGACGATCGGCAGGATGGCTTTTGCAGGAGTCGCAGGAGCCCCCGGGCCGCTCCTTTGTTCAGGGACACGCCGCTGAAATCTGCCAGGTGAAAGCCGGGTCTATGACTCGACGGGCTCCTTTGCCTTGCGGCGCGGTGGCGCCTTACGCGCCCCGCTTTTCGTGCCCGCTTTGGTGGCGCGCGGCTTGCGTGGCTTGCGCTGCGGAGGGGCCTCAACCGGGGCACCTTCCTCGACTACGGGGGGCACGGGCGGCTCTGCGGGTTCCACGATTTCCTCGGCGGGCTCGGTGGCTTCCCAATGCACATCGGTTTCGACGGGCAACGGTTCCGATTCGAGTTCTTGCGGCGCCTCGCCCGCCGGCGTCAGCATAGCGGCGGGTGCCGGTGCGGAAGCGGCGGTGGGGAAGATCCGCCAGACCCCCTTGCGATCGCGATGCAGGCGCACCCAGCCTTCACGCTGGGCCTGATGGAGAATATCGAGCAGCCCACGAAAACCTGAACGCTCATCGATGGCGCTGCCGGCGGCGCGCAAGATCTGCCGAATCTGGCGCAGGTAGACCGGGCGGTTGGGGGCCTTCTCGAAATGGCCGGGCAGAGCCAGCCGCAACACGGCCAGGGAATCTTCCAGGCTCGCGGCCGGAATCACCGGCGGTGCGCTGGAAACAGGCTGGGCCTCAGGGGCAGGAGCTTCCGCAGCGGGCTCGGCTTCCACCGGAACTTCCACGGGCTCCGCCGGGGCTTCGGGGACTGCCTCAGCTTCCGGAGCTTCCACGAGATAGCCGCGCTCCGTGCGGCGCATCTCCACCAGTCCTGCCTTGCGGAGTTTCTGAATGAAATCCAGAAACGAGCCGGCGCCGAAGTCGCGCTCGCTGAAGGTGGGATCGAGTTGCAACAGGGTGCTCTTCAACAGGCCGAGTTGAGGGGCAACTTCCCGTTCGGCCAGAATCTCCAGCGCACGCTGGATATTCGGCAGCGCTGTGGAGAGCGGCCGGCTTTCCGTACCGCGTACTGCGGTACGCGGGGAGCGGGCAGTGCGGGGGCCGTCGCCACCTGTCTTGAGCAGATTCTCGTAAGAAATGAACTCGTGGCAGTTGCGCTGCAGAATGCCGCTTGTGAACTGGCGGCCGCCGACCACGAACACGCGCTTGTCGTACTGCTTCAGTTTTTCCACCAGCGCAATGAAGTCGCTGTCGCCGCCCACGATCACGAAGGTGTTGATGTGATCGCGCGTAAAAGCCATTTCCAGCGCATCGAGCGCCAAATTAATGTCCGCGCCGTTCTTGTCGCCACGCGGCGTCACGCTGCGCTGCACCATGTGCACGGCGTGTTGGGTCATCTGGCGGCTGTACTCACCGGCGCGCGGCCAGTCGCCGTAGGCAATCTTGCTGCTGACCTCGCCGCGCTCCTTGAGCGCCTCCAGGACGATGGAGACGTCAAAGTCTTTGCCCAGCGTCTCCTTAACGCCGATCTGAATGTTGTCAAAGTCAATAAACACCGCTAACTTCAATCTTTCCTCTACCACGTTTCCTTCTTTCACCCGGGCCGCGAGGCACGCTGAGCGCCGCGCAGGCAAACCTCGGGACGTTACACTACGCTTAACATCATACTCCTATACCTCCAGTCTTGGCACTTCCAGAATCCGGCGGCGCCGCCCCGCGCTCTTCGGACGCCGGGGGAGGTCGAGAGTCGAAAGCCGAAGGTTGAAGGTCGAAAGCTAAGAGCTGCCACCCGAAACCTGGCCTTCCGACCCCTGCCCTTCGGACCCCGGGCGGCCTCTAATCACTCCCAGCCCTCTCCCCAATTGGGGTAAGGGGGAACGAATTTGGTAGCGTAGGGCCCGCCAGTGGCCGCAACCAAACATAACGTGGGGTCTTGTAGGGCCGGGGCTTGCCCCGGCCGAGGCCACCCCAAGGGGTGGCCCTACGCGCATCAGGAAAAATGTTTGCCAAAGAAAGAAATCACGACCTTCCATTGCATGGCTCGCTCTCAAGCAACCTTAGCGGGGACTTCCGCGGAGCGAGGTCCGCGGCATGATTTTTGTAGCGGCGATGTCCTCATCGCCGGTCGCCGGTGAGGACACCGGCGCTACATCTCGGGCGTGCTTCCCTGCTGGTTGGCACCACCGTTTCGGGCAGAATGGCCTGCCATCCGAATTTAGTGCCTACGGGTAGGCACCAAATCGAGGCACCCTCTTTACAAGCCCCTCGCGATTGTGCCTACCGTAGAGAGGTGGCCTACGCGCGGTGATGGGAAATCGCCGCCCAATCGGGTTCGCGGGCACGAAGAACCGCGGACCTGCAAAACAGGTCTGCGCTACAATCAGGGCTGACGCCACCTAACACGAGAGAGGATTTCATGCCCCAAGTCCAGAAAACAGAAATGACGGAAAAGGATTTGGCCGCGCGGATGGCTCCGAACGACGAAAACATTCTGCTCATGCGGAGAATGCAACATTCCAACTTTTGGCAAGTCTGGCGGGTCACCAACCTGCTGCTGAAGATTAAACGCCAGGCGCGGGAGGAAGAAGCCTGGTAAAACCCCTCGCGATCCTTGAATGTTAATGAAAAAACAGCAGCTTAGCGAATAATCAGGTGAATTGTGAT
>PMYF01000419.1 GCA_003171295.1 Acidobacteriota bacterium
GTTATACTGGGGACGCTGGCGCAGAGCACGACTTGGTTAAGTAGATCGGCCCGGACGTTCGGCGCCAAACCAAGAAACGCACGGCAGCCTAAAATGCGCTCCCGATGCTCATAAACGCCTTGTTCCTGCTCATTGATCACTTGCGTAGCTTCTTGTTCAAGCTTTGCTAGGATCAGCGTCCGGTCGGAGCCAGACGTAAGGCACTGGAGGTCAGCGCTTACTGGCGCGCACGTCAGGAGGAAATATCGCTCGTTGGGGCTGTATTCGGATGCCCAGATACCTATCGTCTTCCAGAGCTTGGTGCTTTTTAGCGTTATCTCCGGAAGTGAAGATCGAATGCTGTGGGCGACTTGATATCGGCATTCCTCAGAACCGCTACGGCCCAGCGCATGGTGCAACGTGACATCGTCCGTCAGTTCGAGTGTGACGCTTTGGTCATCGCTCGCCTGCAGGAGAATAATCAGCGCCTGAAGGGTCTGGAAGGCATACCCTAGGGTGCTATCGACCGCACTGTGATCGGCTGGCATTCTGAGAAACCGACCGAGATTTTCTTTAACCGAGTTAGAATGAAAAGATTGTACCAGAAATGACGTCGCTTCTGCAGGCCATGGGAGGTGAATATCGGCAATTCTGACGTCGGGGGTTGGCAGGTGGCAGGCCAAGAAGGCCGGAGACATCGGAGGGAGACGCACGGGACTGGAGCATTCGCGGCAACGGCCGCGCGGTGCGAGAGCCGTTCCGCCCGGCCCGCCGTGACCAGCGGCATCGGCGCCTTGAAGGNNGCCAACCAGGACGTCATCAAGTGGCTGCTAGGCTTGGGGGACGAAGAGGAAGCCGCCGACCGCGTCAAGAACACGCTGGCGCGCAAGGTGAAGATCCCCGGCTTCGGCCACCGCGTTTACCGCACCGAAGATCCGCGCGCCACACACCTGCGCGTGCTCTCCGAGGAACTGGGCCGGCGCACCGGGCAAGAGAAGCTCTTCAAACTGTCCCGCCGGATGGAGGAAACCGTGAAGTCCATCAAGGGGCTGGTTCCCAACGTGGATTTCTATTCCGCGTCCACGTACTATTCGCTGGGCATCCCCATCGACCTGTACACGCCGATCTTCGCGGTAAGCCGCATGGCGGGCTGGACGGCCCACGTGCTGGAGCAGTACCGCAACAACCGCCTGATCCGCCCGCGCGCCGAATACAAGGGCAACCCCGACGGCCAGACGTGGATTCCGGTGGCGGAGCGCTGAAATGGACGAGCGTGCATATTACACCGAGCAGCCGGCTACCAAGCCCGCGCAACTGAACTGCCCCTACTGCCGCAGCGTGGAGACCTACGAGCTGCGCTGGATGGTCCGCAAGAAAAAGGACCGCCTCCCCCCGGGCGCCGACGAGCGCGACCGCGCTCGCTTCGCGAAAGCGCAAAGCTACATGGTCCTGCTGGACGACAAAGCGTCCTGCAAGAACCCGCGCTGCCGCCGGCCATTCGACATCTCGGGCGTCAAGACGATGGCGTTTCTGTAAGGGGGCGGGAAGGCGCGGATCGATCCGGTCTCTCGCCGTTGCCCAACCAGTGATCGGCCACTACACGCCGCAGGCAAACACGCCCCCGTAACCTAGCCTGAATTTTCACGCCAAAGCCTGAGATAACGTTTCGTGTCCACGTGTCCCTCACCACAGCAGGTTCTACCGCCAGAGTTGTTATTAATCTGGTGAATATATCTACATAGAAGTGTTGTGTCTCTTTAGAGTTGGCCAAAATGGTGTTGGCCTGTGCGTGGTGTGGGTCACTGGCATGCCGATACCGGTTTCAGGGCATATTCTCGTCCGCGGTTCCTGTGAAGCGCGATTTCTATTGACTCGACAGAACATAAGTGTCACTATTTGTTTTATGGAGAGTTCACCAGATTCTCTAACCCCCGAGACCCGCTTCTTCCTCGAACCCACTTCCCCCGCCCAACGCCAGTACGAAGCCCTCCGGGCCTACTTCGTCGAAGGTGTTTCCTCGGCGGAGGTCTCCCGCCGCTTTGGCTACACCCCAGGCGCTTTTCGCGTCTTGTGTCATCATTTCCGCCGCTCCCAGCCCGACTTCTTCCGTGAACTGAAGCGCGGCCCTCATACCCAGCCCAAGAAGGATGCGGTCCGCGACCTGATCCTGGGCATGCGCAAGCAAAACCTCTCCATCTATGACATCGAAAGCGTTCTGAAGACTAAGCAGACTCCCTTAAGCACCACCGCCATCTGGGAAATCTTGCACGAGGAAGGCTTCGCCCGCTTGCCCCGGCGCCAGGATGCCGAGCGCCCTCCCACGCTCCATCCCACGGCCGCGGCCGTCGCCGATCGCCGCGAGTTCTCCCTGACCCCGCGCCGCTTCTCGACGCAACTCGGCGGCCTGTTCTTGTTTCTGCCGTTGCTGGTGGAGGGCGACCTGCCCGGCCTGGTGCGGCAGGCCGGCTATCCCGGCAGCCAGATGATCCCGGCCCCTCAGGCATGGCTCTCCCTGCTGGGGCTGAAGCTCTCCAGCACCGAACGCAAAAGCCATGTCATGGATCTGGTTTTCGATGAAGGACTGGCTCTGTTTGCGGGACTCAACGTGGCGCCCAAGACGACCTACCTGGATACCTACTCCCATAGCCTTTCCCCCAAAATGAACGAGAAGCTCCGCAAACTCTGGATCGGCGTCCTGCAGCGGAAGAAAGTGCTGAAGGGCGAGAGCTTCAATCTGGATTTCCACTCCATTCCGTTCTTCGGGGCGGACGAGTTTGTGGAGCGTCATTACCTCTCCAAGCGCAGCCGGAGCCAGAAGTCGATTCTGGTTTTTCTGGCCCAGGATGCGGAAAGCCATGTGTTCTGTTATTCCCGGGCCGATTTGCTCAAGCGGGAACAAGCCGATGCGGTCTTGGATTTCGTCAAGTTTTGGAAGACGGCCCATGGCGAACTGCCGCCCGAGTTGGTCTTCGACTCCAAGCTGACCACCTACGCCAATCTGAGCCGGCTGAACCAGATGGGTATCACCTTCATGACCTTGCGCCGCCGATCCCCGGCGATTTTGCGCGAAGTGGCCAACACGC
>PMYF01000575.1:0-183 GCA_003171295.1 Acidobacteriota bacterium
TCTTGACGACCTGGTCGAGCACCTGGGCGGCGTGGGGTTTGAACCCAGGGAACCAGTCACGGGCGTCGGCCAATATTCGGTGCGCGGCGGAATCGTGGACGTTTTTCCCCCCGAAGCCGAGTGGCCGTTTCGGTTGGAGTTTTTTGGCGACCAACTCGAGTCGGTGCGTGAATTTGACCCCTC
>PMYF01000575.1:241-4532 GCA_003171295.1 Acidobacteriota bacterium
GGGTGGGAATTTTTCGTTCCGCTCGTCGAACCGCACCCGCACTCGTTATTCTCGTTGCTGGAACGCCCCGTACTGGTCTGGGATGAACCCCTCGACCGTCGCGACCAGGTTCGGCACACCCTCGAAGGCCTCGCCGCGGGCTTCGAGGAAGTCCGCGACATTGTTCCACCCCGGCCCGGATCGCAAGACGGTTTCATGGCTGAGGCGGAGTTCCTCGAGGCTATCGAACGCCTGCCACAAATCTCGCTCAAGGAACTGGCCATCGAAAGCGCCCCGGCGCCCGCGATTTCCGCCTCCGCAGCCATAGTCATTGGCAGTGACTTGTACTTCCCGCCTGCAGGCACGGAGATTCCAACCGAGCCCAAAGCCGCTGATTCCCCCGAGCCAAGCGAGCTTTCCACGGAGGGTCCCCCGCAACTCGCCATTCCTGCAATAGCAAGTCCCGAACCCCGAGTGCCGAATCCCGAATCCCACTCACCCGAGCACGTACTCCTAAGCCAGCCGCCTCCGAAATTTCCCGGTGGCGTCAAGGCGCTGGCCGAAGACTTGCGTGCCCGGCTGAAGCAGGGGGAGTCCATCATTTTCGTCGTTCCCACCAGCGGCAAGGTGGATCGACTGCGGGAGATTCTGAAGGAATACGAGATTTCCTACGCGACGGTCGTCGAGGAGGAAAAGAAACGCGAGGTCCCTCCGCCAGAACTCGAAGCCGGCCCCTCAGTCCTTATCGCGCGCGGCGAGATTTCCGAAGGAGTGGCCTTCCCATCCCTTCGTCAGTTGTGGCTGGCCGACTCAGACCTGTTCGGTGGCTTCGACTGGGCAGCCCGCGGGCGCCGGGAGCGTACCGGAATTTCCAGTTTCATCTCCGACCTCAGCGACCTCAAGGTCGGCGACTACGTCGTGCACATTGACCACGGTATTGGCGTATATCAGGGCTTGCGACAATTGCCGGTGGGCAGCGCCACGCGNNAAGACGCGCGTCAAGCGGGCGCTACGCGACATGGCCCAGGAGCTTCTGCAGCTTTACGCCGAACGCAAGATGCGGGGGGGCGTTGCCTCTACCGCCGACACGCCCTGGCAGCGCGAATTCGAAGACGCGTTTCCGTTCGAGGAGACAACTGACCAGATCAAGGCCATCGCCGACATTAAGCGGGACCTGGAGAGTCCCGAGCCCATGGACCGTCTGCTCTGCGGTGACGTCGGTTACGGCAAGACGGAGCTCGCCATGCGCGCGGCGTTCAAAGTGATTCAAGACGGCCGCCAGGTGGTGCTTCTGGCGCCTACGACCGTGCTGGCCTTTCAGCACCACACGACCTTTCGCCAGCGCCTGGCAGCCTTCCCGGTGCGCGTCGACATGCTCAGCCGCTTCCGTTCCCCCGCGGAGCAGAAGAAGACGGTGGCGGAGGCGGAAGCCGGCCGCGTGGATATTCTCATCGGCACGCACCGCCTGCTCTCCAAGGACGTACGCCTGCGCGACCTGGGCCTGCTGATTGTGGACGAAGAGCAGCGCTTTGGCGTGGCAGCCAAAGAGAAACTGAAGAAAATGAAATCGGGTGTGGATGTGCTGACCATGTCGGCCACGCCCATCCCGCGCACCTTGCACATGTCGCTGGGGGGATTACGCGACCTCTCGGTGATTGAAACGCCTCCGCGCGGCCGCCTGGCCATTCAAACCACGGTGGCGCCTTTCGCCCCGGCGCTCATCCAGTCGGCGATTCTCCAGGAGATGCAGCGGCAGGGGCAGGTCTTCTTCGTGCACAACCGGGTGGAATCGATTTTCCAGATGGCCGCGCTGGTGCAGCGGCTGGCGCCCACGGCGCGCGTGGGCGTTGCGCATGGCCAGATGGGGGAGAAAGATCTCGAAAATGCGATGCTGAAGTTCATGCAGGGTGAATACGACGTGCTGGTGGCCACGGCACTCATCGAAAACGGCCTGGACATTCCACGCGCCAACACCATTATTGTGAACCACGCTGACCGCTTTGGCCTCTCCGACCTCTATCAATTGCGTGGGCGGGTGGGCCGCTCGAACCGCCGCGCCTACGCCTATTTCCTGATTGCTGCGGAAGACACGCTCACACCTCTGGCGCGCCGGCGGCTGGCGGCGCTGAAGGAATTCTCCGACCTGGGCGCGGGCTTTCGGCTGGCGGCGCTGGACCTGGAACTGCGCGGTGCGGGCAACCTGCTGGGGGCCGAACAGCACGGCCATCTGAACGCCATCGGCATCGACCTCTACCTCAAAATACTCGAGCAGACCGTGGCGGAACTGAGGGGCGCGCCCGTCAAGATTGAAGTCCGCACGGCGCTAAACCTGGGCTTCGACATCAAAATTCCGCACCAGTACATTCCCGACGAAAACCAGCGCCTGCGCATATACAAGCGCATTTCCAGCGTGGCCGCGCCGGCGGAGCGCGCCGACCTGGAAGCGGAACTCATCGATCGCTTCGGGCCGATTCCGCTCTCCGTTTCGAACCTACTCGACTACGCGTCGCTGAAAGCCTCCGCCGAGCAGTTACTGGTGCAGACGGTGGAGCGCAAAGCAGATGAAATCTGGATGAAGTTTCATGAGCAAACGCCCGTCGATCCGCAGCGGTTGACACAGTTTGTGCGCCGCCGCCGCGAGGCCAGCTTCCGGCCGGACCGAGTCCTGCGCTTCCGCGTGCGCGAGCGCGAGGGCAGCCTGCTGGCACAAGTCCAAAACGTCTTGCAGGAACTGCACCCCCAGCCTTAAGATGGCGAAGGCCGCAGTGGGGAAGGCCGGAGCAACCCTTGCGGCGTGGAAGGGCTCCAAACAGGAGGCACCCAAGTGCGCAGGAGGGTTGAGAGGAAATGATGAAACGAACGTTCGGAATAGTGGGAAGCGCCATCCTGGTAGCCGCCTGTACGGCGCCTCAGCTCTTTGCGGCCCACGTCGTGGAGCGCATCATCGCACGTGTCAACACTGAGATCATCACGCAGCGCCAGTATGAACGCGAGAGGACCAAGCTCCGGGAACAGCTTGCCCAGGACAATCCCGGGGCAGATCTCGACGCCCGGTTCAAGGAAGAAAGCAAAAACCTGCTGCGTGACTTGATCGACCAGTCCCTGATGGTCCAAAAGGCGAAAGACCTGGACATCAACGTCGAGACGGACATCATCAAGCGGTTGGATGAAATCCGCAAGCAATCCAACCTGGCCAACCTTGAAGATCTGCAGAAAGAGGTGGAGCACCAGGGCGTTGTCTGGGAAGACTTCAAGGACCAGATCCGCCGACAGACCGCCATGCGCGAGGTGATCGGCCGCGAAGTCGGGTCTCGCATCATGACCTCGCGGGAAGAGGCGCGGCAATTCTACGAAGCGCACAAAAGCGAATTCCAATCGGCCGGCATGATTCATCTCTCGGAAATCCTGATTTCCAGTGAAAAATACAAACCCGACGAGGCCGAAAAACGCGCCAAGGCCGCCTTGGCGGAGATCAAGGCCGGCCAGCGCTTTGCCGAGGTCGTAAAGAAGTATTCCGACGGTCCCAACCTCGATCAGGCAGGCGACCTCGGCCTCATGAAGACAGGAAGCGTGGCCTCCGCCATCGGCGATGCCGTTGGAAAGCTCGAACCCAACGACAATACCGACTTGATTCAGACCAAGAACGGATACCTCATCCTGAAGCTGATGGAACGCTTCAGCCCGGGCATTCCCAAGTTCGAAGAGGTTGAGCAGCGCGTGGATGAGGCCCTGTACAACCAGAAGATGCAACCCCAGCTCCGCACCTTCCTGGCCCAGCTCCGCAAAGACAGTTATATCTGGAAGGCCCCGGGGTACATCGATGCAGGCGAAGAGACGCCCGGCGCGGCCGTGGTCGCCGAAAAGGGGAAATGAAGCAAACCTACATCAGGGACCTCAAGCCGGACTCACCAGTCCATGACACCTTCTTGGTGCAATCCAAGGAACACAAAATCGCCAGTAACGGCGCGGCCTACCTTGACCTCAGCCTGCGGGATACGACGGGCGCCATCCCGGGCAAACTCTGGGATTACTCCGAGCGCACCACGCCCGCCTTTGAAGTTGATGAGATCGTCGAGATCACCGGACACGTGGAGAGTTATCGCGGCACGGCGCAGCTTCGCGTGCGCAAGATCGCGGTTTGCCCTTCAGAAGACGTCTCTCTCCTCGATTATCTCCCCCGCACCCAGCGCGACCCGGAGGAGATGTACGCCGCGCTGCTGGAACGCGTACGGGGCATGAGTGAGAGCCCCCTGCGCGCGCTAATTCTGGCGGTCGTGGAGGATGCGGCCATCGCGGAGCGCCTCAAACTGGC
>PMYF01000282.1 GCA_003171295.1 Acidobacteriota bacterium
AGGCTACCATGTTCTCGTATCGAGCACAACCCTCAATGACGAATACGGCATTGATATCTTCAAGGACTTGGTCAGACGCCGCATAGACGGGCTAATTCTGGCAAGCTCTTTTCTGTTGGAATCTGTTGAAGCGCAGTCTACACTTGCTCGTTTGTGGGAGCGCGGCCTCCCTGTTGTGGAGTTAAACGATCTCTATGGCGTGGATTCAGTAGGTACAGATTATCGCGAGGCCACCAAAGAAGTGATATCTTACTTATTATCCCTCGAACATCACCGCATCGGCCTAATCAATGGGTATGAGGGACATGAAATGGCCAAAGATCGATTTGACGGCTATCAAGCCAGCCTTAATGCCGCTAATCTACCGGTTGAACCGGAACTGATTGTTGAATGTGGCCCGACTATTGAAGATGGTTATCAGGCTTCTTTAAAACTTCTCAGGCTCGCATCCCGGCCCACAGCCATAATTTCCATTAACGATTTACTGGCAATTGGTGCTCTGCGGGCAGCGGTAGACTCGGGGCTGCGCGTACCCAATGACCTTTCCCTGGTCAGTTATGATGATATTCCGATGGCAAACTATACTGTCCCCCGGCTGACAACGGTTACCAAGGATGCCCTCTTATTGGGAAGAAAAGCGTTTGCGATGTTGCTGGCGCGCATTCAAAACCCCGACCTTCCCATCCAACACACACACAACCAGGCCCGCCTCATCATTCGCGAATCGACCGGGCCTGCCCCGTTCTAGTGGAAATGACTAATAATCGTATCAGCCATGTTGAGGTAGGAGTATTTATTCAGATGCCAGGAAACTATCAGGATAAAAAGCGGTTCATACCAACTACCGGCTATTCCAGTTCAATCCGCTGGTATCCAATAGTTTCAGACCAAAGATGTTTTCCTTACCCTGAGCTGAACCCGCTGCCTGCAGGTGATCAGACTCCATTGAGAAAGGAGGTATTGCCTATGGCTTGATGGTATGAACCGCTATTCCCAATTCTAACTCAAATTCACAATCTGAACCTATTCAAGAAATCTCGGAGGAGATTATGAAAAAGAATCAAGTTTTCTACAAAGCTCTAACCGTTATATGCGTGTTGGGCTTTTTGGCCGCATGCGCTCCGGCAGCCACCCCCACTGCGGCTCCTGCTACCGCATCCCCCGCTACCGCAGCAGCCGCAGGCCCGGCGACCGCAGCACCAGCTACCGCGGTTCCACCTACCGCGGTTCCCACTCCCGCTCCCGTAACGCTGAGCCTCCTCACATCCGCAAACCAGAACGACCAGTTGATGATCAATGCGCTCATCGACGCATACACGGCGCTGCATCCAAACGTGACCTTCAATGTCGAAATAGGGATGGCAGGCACCGAAGGCGATAACCTCATCAAGACGCGCTTGGCAACGGGAGTAATGAACGATATCTTCTACTACAACTCCGGCGCGTTGCTCCAGGCCTTAAATCCGGCCCAAACGCTCGTCGACCTCTCGAATGAGCCGTTCATGGCCAATATAGTCGATTCGTTCAAACCTACCGTGTCGCAGAACGGGGGGATCTTCGGAGTGCCGGTCGGCTATGCGAGCGCCGGTGGTATCCTCTACAATAAAAAGGTCTTCGCCAAGGTCGGGATCAGCGTGCCCAAGACCTGGGCCGAATTCGAAGCGAACAATGACAAGCTCATGGCGGCTGGCATTCCACCTGTCCTCCAAACTTACGGCGACACGTGGACTGCCCAGTTATTTGTGCTCGCTGACAACTACAACGTCGTGCAGGCAGACCCGACCTGGGCGGTGGACTACACCGCCAACAAGGCCAAGTACGCTACAACCCCTGGTGCTATTGCCGGCTTCAACTACTTGGCGGAGGGCTTTAAGAAGGGCTGGTACGAGAAGGACTTTGTAACCACGAAATTCGACGCAGGGTTGAAGATGCTCGCCGATGGTACGGTCGCCCAGTACCCGATGCTAACCCAGGTTATGCCCACTATTGCGACTAATTATCCCGACGAGGTGAACGATATCGGTTTCTTCGCGCAACCCGGCACGGATGCCTCGAAGAATGGCGCGACGGTCTGGATGCCGCTGGCGTTCTATATCCCGAAGGCGAGCAAGAACATCGATGCAGCCAAAGCTTTCCTGGCGTTCGTCGCCTCAACCGCCGGCACCAAAGCGATCACGACGATGGTTCAGCCGGCAGGTCCGTACCTCATCAAGGGAGCCACGCTCCCTGATACTGTTCTTCCGTTCGTGAATGACCTCAACGGGTACATCGACTCCGGAAACGCCTACCCCGCGCTCGAGTTTCTATCTCCGGTAAAGGGTCCGTCGCTCGAGCAGATCTGTGTTGCCGTCGGATCTGGCCAGATGACGGCCGCCGCCGGAGCCGCGGCCTACGATCTGGATGTTGAGAAGCAGGCGAAGCAGCTCGGTCTGCCGGGCTGGTAATCAGCTTGTCTTGAATTTCAGCACTTTCCCCTTCAAGCAGAGAGCCGGAGGACTACCTCCGGCCCTCCCAACCCAGGGGTTTGAATACCACCGCAGATAGGGAGATTCCATGACAATCCAAACGCGGCGACCGCAGGCAGTCCTGCGGACATATCCAAATTGGTTCTATCTTCCGGCAGGGCTCGTGTTCGGCATATTCTTCCTCGTGCCGACGGCGATGGCGTTCTACTTCAGCCTGACCCGCTGGACGCTGTTCCACGCCTATTTCATCGGACTCGGCAACTACATCGAGTTCTTCGGCGATCCCCAGTTCCTGGCCGGGCTGCGCAACACGCTCATCTATGCCGTACTCACGAGCGGATTCAAAGTCATCATCGCGCTGCCGCTCGCCATGCTCCTCACCTCCAGGATCCAGCTCAAAGGGCTTTTCCGGGGCATCATCTTTTTCCCGACTCTCGTTAGTACCGTCGCGGTCGGGATCACATTCAGCACGCTGATGCAGCCGGACGGGGGGCTCATCAACACAGTCCTTGGATTCCTCCGGCTCCCGCAACCGTACTGGCTGGGGACCCCAAGCATTGCGATATACTCGGTGGTGCTGGTAGACGTATGGAAGGGCATCGGCATAGCAATGGTGATATTCATAGCGGGTATCATGTCGATCCCGCTGGAATATTTCGAAGCCGCGCGGCTTGAGGGCGGAACCTGGGTGGCCTTCCGTCATGTCATCCTTCCATTAAGCCGCAATGCGACGTTCACAGTCATCCTGCTGTCGTTTATCGGCGGACTGCGGACATTCGACCTGATATGGACCATGACAGGCGGCGGTCCCGGATTCGCATCGGACGTGCTCACGTCGGTGATCTACAAATGGTATCAGGCGGGCTTCTATGGCTTGTCGACCGCCGGTAATGTCGTGCTCTTCATTCTCATCACGATCATCGTGTATCCGCTGATGCGGTTCTTTAATCGTATGGAGATCGAGCTGTGAGAGTCCTCTGGAAGGTCATTAAGTTCATTAAGAGGATCTGGGTAGATGCTGTAACTCTCGTCATCGTCGGCATTGGTTTTCTCGTGCCGTTCGTGTTCATCATTTTGAGTGCTTCAAAGACGCGCCAGGAGGCTGGCCTGTTTGAATTCAGTTGGCCGAGCAAGTGGCAGTTGATCCAGAATATCCGGGCAGTCATAGTATTTGGCAACTACCGTATGCTCCTTGCGATGTGGAACAGCATGCTCCTGACCGTGGGCTCGGTTGCGCTGATCGTCTTGTTCTCGGCACTCGTCGCTTTCGTGATGCAGCGCCGTCATGATCGGATGGCGTCGTTTGCCAGTTCGGTCATGTTGATGGGGCTCATCATGCCTCCGTTCGTCGTGCCAACAATCTTCCTGCTACAGTGGCTTGGTATTTACAAGACAATCTTCGGTATGATCATGATCGAAGTCACATACACCATGTCCTTTGCGACGCTGATCTTCCGTGCGTTCATGGGATCTATCCCGAGTGAGATCGATGAGGCTGCCATCATGGATGGCGCCTCTCCGTTTCAAGTGTTCTTCTCCGTCATTCTACCGCTGTTGCGGCCGGCCATTATTACGGTGATCGTCGTCTCGGCTGTTGCCATCTGGAACGACTTCGCCGGACCGCTCTACTTCCTGCCTGGCAATCAGAACGTCACCGTGCAGTTGACGTTGTACAGCTTCATGAGCCAGTTCAGCTCGCAGTGGAACCTGCTCTTCGCGGATGTGGTCGTCGTCACGATTCCGCCCCTGGTCATGTTCATGTTCTTCCAGCGGCAGATCGTTTCGGGAATGACGACTGGCGCGATCAAGGGCTGAGGTGGCTGGCGCTGAATCCCTGCACTGGCGAAGGCGGAGATGTCGTCGCAGCACCAAAGTGGCTGGCATAATTATTCGATCTTTGCCATTATCCACTTCTTCTCCTTTCTTGCTCCCCTCTCCCGGCACCAGTTCTATCGGGAGAGGGGCCAGGGGAGTGGGAAAAAGGCAGTTTATACCC
Organism: Acidobacteriota bacterium; assembly: GCA_003171295.1. Classification (GTDB taxonomy): domain Bacteria; phylum Acidobacteriota; class Terriglobia; order UBA7540; family UBA7540; genus Bog-366. The sequence goes on from PMYF01000282.1 coordinate 4,462, forward strand.
ATGGGTAGTATATCTGGCGATTGATCCTGGCGCGGAAAGCAGCAGGTTGTGATCATCGGTTCAGACGGGGCTTATAATAAGCTTTTTCTACCCACAATGCGTTGCGCTGTGCAACCGCATTGGCCTATGATAATACAAACCTTGCTTGGCATTATCACTCGCAGTTGCATTCGGCTCAAGTGATCAGGCATCGCAACGCTACGTCCGTAATACAGTGATAAAAAGGGAAAGATACAATGGCACAACATAAAAAAAATTCAGGCGATGGGGCGCCATCGGTTACCATCTCCAACCTGCGCTTTGAGCATCTGCGCGAGACGCTTGGAATCGGCGTAGATCGCCCACGCCTTTCGTGGATGGTTGAAACCACTGCCCAAAACTGGCAGCAGGCTGCTTATGAGGTCGAATGTTACCGCGCCAATGGTCTATTACGCGGCCAGACCGGACGGGTCGAATCAGACCAGTTGGTGTTGGTGGCCTGGCCATTCGAGCCACTGCAATCCCGTGAGCAACTGAGCGTGCGGGTGCGGGTCTGGGGTAAGGATGGACAGGTTTCAGCGTGGAGTCAATCCGAAAAAATGGAAGCAGGTCTGCTCCAGCCAGCTGATTGGAGCGCCCATTTTGTAAGCCCCGCTTGGACGGAGGATGTTTCCCGTCCGAACCCCGTGCCCTATCTGCGGCGTGAGTTTGAAATCCGTCCCAAAGTGAAAGCGGCCCGTTTGTATATCACCTGCCTGGGTCTCTACGAGGCCCAAATCAACGGTTCCATGGTCGGTGATCAGGTGCTGGCCCCCGGCTGGACTGTGTATGACCGGCGCTTGCGCTACCAGACCTTTGATGTGACGGGCATACTGCACGAAGGCCGAAATGCCATCGGGGCCATCCTGGCCGATGGTTGGTACCGGGGCCGGATCGGTTTTGGTGGAGGCCGCCGGAATATCTGGGGTGAACACCTGGCGCTGCTCGCCCAACTCGAAATCTGGTATGAGGATGGCTCGAGCGAGCGCATTGTGACCGATGAAACCTGGCGGGCTGCCACCGGTCCCATTCTGTTGAGCGGTATTTATGAGGGCGAAACCTATGACGCCCGCATGGAGCAGCCCGGCTGGTCGTCCTCAGGGTTTGACGATGCCCATTGGAAACCCGTGCGCAGGCTGGAATGGGATTTCAACAGCCTCGTTGCTCCGGTCGGGCCGCCAGTGCGCCGTATCGAACAGGTGGCGACTGTTTCCATCACCCGCTCTCCATCCGGCCGGACTCTGCTGGATTTCGGCCAAAACCTGGTGGGCCGGCTGCGCCTGTCGGTGCAAGGGTCGGCAGGGCAGACCATCACCTTGCGTCATGCTGAAGTGCTGGAGAATGGCGAACTTTGCACCCGTCCGCTGCGCAATGCCGAAGCCACTGACCGCTATACCCTGCGCGGAGGGGGCGTGGAAACCTGGGAGCCTTGTTTTACCTTCCATGGTTTCCGCTACGCCGAAGTGGATGGCTGGCCTGGTGAACTGCACCCAACCGACATTTACGCGGTCGTGATCCATTCGGATATGGAACGGACAGGCTGGTTTGAGTGTTCAGACCTGATGTTAAATCGACTGCATGCAAACGTTTTGTGGAGCATGCGCGGCAACTTCGTCGATATCCCCACCGACTGCCCGCAGCGTGACGAGCGCCTGGGCTGGACAGGCGACATCCAGGTGTTCTCACCCACAGCCTCCTTCCTGTATGACGTGAGCGGTTTTCTCCAATCCTGGCTGGCTGACCTGGCCGTCGAACAGGCCAAGGCCGGGGGCAGCGTGCCGCCCTTTATTCCCAACATCGCGGGAGAAGCTTTCGGTGCAGGAGCAGCCTGGGCAGATGCTTCAACGGTCGTTCCCTGGGTATTGTATGAGCGTTTTAGCGACCCGGGCATCCTGGCTACCCAGTTCGAAAGCATGCGTACCTGGGTCGATTATGTCGACTCGGTTGCCGGAGAAAAACACCTGTGGGAGCGCGGTTTCCAGTTCGGAGACTGGCTTGTANNGGCAGGCCCGTACTGATAAATCGATCATCGCCAGCGCTTATTTTGCTTATTCGGCGGAATTGGTTGGCAAGGCTGCCAGTGTGCTCGGGCGGGATGCAGATAAAACTCGCTATCTCTCGCTTACTGCCAAAGCTCGCTCAGCTTTTGCGCACGAATACATCACACCGGCGGGGCGCATGGTCAGCGACACCGAAACGGCGTATGCATTGGCACTGGCTTTTGATCTGCTCCCCACCCCCGAACAGCGCCAGGTCGCCGGGGAGCGCCTGGCCGAACTGGTACGGGAGGGCGGCTATACCATTCGAACCGGTTTTGTCGGTACCCCCCTGATCTGCGATGCGCTGTGTAGAAACGGGCATTATTTAGCCGCTTACCGCCTATTAATGCAGCGCGAATGCCCCTCCTGGCTGTACCCGGTGACGATGGATGCGACCACCATCTGGGAACGCTGGGATAGCATGCTCCCGGACGGCTCAATTAATCCGGGCGAGATGACCTCCTTCAACCATTATGCCCTTGGGGCAGTGGCCGATTGGATGCACCGCACGATTGGCGGCCTTGCTCCCGCCGAACCGGGCTACCGCCGCCTCGAAATCCATCCCCGCCCCGGTGGTGGGTTGACCCATGCGCGTGCCAGCCACCTCAGCCCTTACGGTCTGGTCGAATGTGCCTGGAAGATCGAGGCCGGAAAAATTGACCTGGAGGTTGTTATCCCGCCGAATGCGACTGCGCTGGTCACATTACCTGGCAGTGACACATCCCCGGTTGAGGTTGGCTCCGGCTCCTGGCACTGGTCAACCCCTTATCATGATCCCGATGCCCATGCGCCCTATACTATCGATGATGGTGTCAAAGAGATCATGAGCGACAGCGCTGCCCGCGCAATCATCATGGATGCCATCTCTCACTCGGAAGGGCCCGACGTTCTCAGCATGATTTTACATAATTATGGCGATCTTACCGTGCGCCAGGCGCTTGGCATGATACCAAAATCTGGTGATTTGCTGACGGTTATGATTGATGCGCTTGCCAAACC
>PMYF01000355.1 GCA_003171295.1 Acidobacteriota bacterium
GATCACATCTCCGCACTGCGCGAGGATGTCAGCCGCTTGCAGAGCCAGCTTGGCCAAGTGCTGTCGTCTTCATCGAATACCGCCGCAGCGAATACGGCGCCATCGAGGCTCCCTCCCCCTAAAACATCAGAAAGCGCTGGCGATTGGCGCAGTCACGTCCACCGGGTGCATTCCTCGGTGGAAACAATAGGTGAATCTGTGGCAGCGCTCTTAACCGGTTCCGCCGCAGAAGAAAAAGACGATCCGGAAACCATAGAGGTCGGGTTGCGTACAACACTCACCCAGCTACAAGCCGAGCTTCAGGTTCTGGATCAACAGACACACAAACAATTCTGAATGGAGAGGAACAAACTATCATGAGGCCACGCATTGCTAATTTCTTGACTTTTACTGCGAGTTTGCTTTGCATCTTCCTCGTCTGCGCTCTGCAACTCAATGCGCAGACCGAGACAGCTCAATTGTCTGGTCTCGTCACGGACAGCACGGGCGCTGTGCTGCCAAACGCGAGTGTACTCATCGTCAATCGGGACACCGGCGTCTCTCGCCCCGTCCAAACCAATGCGCAGGGAGAATACACAGCGCCAGCTCTACAACCTGGTCATTACCGCATCACTGTGGAGGCTAAGGGCTTTCAGACGCTCGTCACCGAAAATGTGACGCTCAACGTTGCACAGAACGCCAATCTAGGTTTTCAACTGAAGGTCGGAACAGAAAATCAGACAATTACCGTTGATGGCAGTGGTCTACAAATCAATACGACAGATGCGTCGGTGAGCACCGTTGTCGATCAGAAGTTTGTCGCTAACATGCCACTCAACGGACGCAGCTTTCAGGATCTCATCTCCATGACGCCTGGTGTCGTGACTCAGAGCCCGCAGTCGGGCCAGTCCATCGGCGGCAATGGCGACTTCAGCGTGAATGGCCAGCGAACAGAATCCAACTACTACACCGTTGACGGTGTGTCTGCGAATACAACATCTGGCGTTGGTTTTGGAGCTTTAAGCGCAGCCAATAGCGGATCGGTACCAGGATCAACAATTCTCGGCACAACGCAAAGTCTGATCTCAGTCGACGCGCTACGAGAGTTTAGGATAGAAAGCTCCACCTACTCGGCGGAGTATGGCAATTCTCCGGGCGGACAATTGTCCTTCGTAACCAGATCAGGGACCAATAACTTTCATGGAAGTACATTTGATTATCTGCGGAACAACTACTTCGATGNNCAAGGCTCTATGACGGTCGCAACAGATCGTTCTTTCTTGCTTCCTATGAAGGGCTCCTTTTGACGCAGCCTCAAGCTGCAAGCCTTCAATATGTTCCAGATGACTTTATGCGCGAACAGGCGCCGCTGGCTCTTCAGCCAATCCTGAACGCTTTTCCTGTACAAAATGGCTTCGACTATGGGACTGCAGCAGCCCCTAGTTTAGCTGAATTTACGAAATCATATTCGACACCTAGCCGTATCGACTCGACCACAATAAGACTCGATAAGGTTATTACGCCCAAGGTCTCCCTCTTTTTTCGCTTTGGCGACACGCCAAGTTATACTGACACGCGATTACTCTCTACTGTTACAAAGTTCAGCTCAAATACACAAACTTATACGCTAGGTTCCTCTATTCAGATTACGAACGCAGTCGCCAGCGAAACCAGGATCGGTTATTCGCGCAACGATGCAACCACTGCAGCATCTATGGACAACTTTGGCGGCGCCTCGCCGGTCAATTTGGCCGATCTAACTGGTGTAGGTTCCTACGCAAATCCCGCTCCAACATTTCTTATGGAGTTTTCGGGTATAGGGCTTTCTGCACTTTCTCTTACAGCTGGAGGAAATAAGAGTCGCCAGTGGAATATTGTTGAGACCGTAAGTATGCTGTCAGGGCATCACCAATTGAAGTTCGGCCTCAACTACCGGAGAATCAAAGGGATATCGATTGACCCGGGTGTAGTGGCAGAAGGAGTATTTTCCAGTCCTGATTCGGTGCTTAATAATAGCATGGATGAACTATATATTGCCAAGTATGTTAATGTGTCTCCTATTTTTAACGACATAGCTCTATTTGCGCAGGACGAGTGGAAGCTTACTCCCAAGGTCGTACTCTCTCTAGGGTTACGATGGGAGGTAAACCCTCCTCCAACCGATGCGCACGGGAATGATGCGTACACTCTCCTCGGCAGCATTTATGATCCAAGCTCGTTGACTTTGGCGCCTCAAGGCACACCATTATGGAAGACAAGCTGGTATAACTTTGCGCCTCGTCTGGGAGTAGCGTGGGTTGCTCGCACACGGGCGGGATGGGAGACAGTCATACGTACAGGCGGCGGCGTCTTCTATGACACGAATAACCAACAGGCGGCCCAGGCATTCAACGGCGTCGGCAGTTTTGCCTATCAACTTTACTTCGGGGTTCCATTCCCGATCACAAGCGAACAGTTAGAGTTCTCTCCGTCTGCGACGCCTCCGTACACAAGCAGCACGGCGTATGCGTTTCCAACCCATCTGCAAGCGCCCTACACGCTCCAATGGAACGTAAGCCTTGAACAGGCCATTGCAAGAAATCAGACCGTGACGCTTTCGTATGTGGGCGCGAATGGCAGGCGTTTATCTGGAGAGCAGGAACTGTCTCTCGCATCGCTTAACCCGAACTTTGGAACAGTCGTCTATTTGCAAGGCGGGCTAACGTCAAATTACCAGGCGCTGCAGGCTAAGTTTCAGCGCACGCTAAGCCATGGACTCCAGGGCATTGCTTCATATACCTGGTCACACGCCATCGACTTCGGCTCCGATTATGAGGCATTGCCGTTTACGCGCGGCAATGCCGATTTCGATTTAAGGCAAAACCTCTCGGGAGGACTAAGTTGGGATCTGCCGACTGTGGCTGGATCACAAGTAAAAGGGATGCTGCTGAATGGCTGGGGACTGGATGGACGAGTGAGCGCGCGAACTGGGTTCCCCATCACACTCCAGGGCAACCTCATTGTCGATCCTGCCACCGGAAATACATATTATGGCAACGTGGACCTGCTTTCGGGCGAACAGATCTATCTGCATGGGTCTCAGTATCCGGGAGGACGAGCATTAAATCCCGCAGCTTTTCAACTGCCGTCAAATCCTGACAATCCAGGAACCGCTCCGCGTAATTTCGCGCGTGGTTTTGGAGCAGCACAGGTGAATCTTGCAGCCAGGCGCGAGTTCCATTTGCATGATCAACTTGCCCTTCAATTCCGTGCCGAGACCTTTAACATTCTTAACCATCCGAACTTCGGCTATGTGGATCCGTATCTGACCGATGTCTTATTTGGCCAGGCAACAAAGATGTTGAATCAGAGCCTTGGCACGGTTGCACCGCAATATCAGCAAGGCGGTCCGCGATCAATGCAATTCGCGCTTAAATTCTTGTTTTAGACAAAACAGACGATCGCACGGCTTGCGACGTTTCATGCTCATTGGGCTGGAGCATGCGCGCTCGACCGGAATGCGGGAGGGGGTCAAGTGAAGTTCACAATCAGGACGCTCTGTATGCTGCTGATCTGCAGCGGCATCAGCGTATATGCGGAGACAAAGCGGGCGATTACGGCGAGCGACTGCGTGACGGTAAGGGAAGTGTTCCATGACGACCTATCCTGGCGCAGCAGTATTGTAATTAGTCGCGATGGGACCAAGGTAGCATATCCAGTAAAAGCCCCAAATATCGGCACAAACAAAAATGACATTGAACTTTACATCAAGCGTTTTCCTGAAGACAGCAGCAACTCTGGAAAGCCAATTCTCGTTGGTGATATGTCGGGAATAAGATGGATGGCCGACGGGAAGCACATGACGGCTCTCATAAGAGAGGATGGGCGCCGGATGATTGAGGAAGTTGATGTTGAGAACGGCAATCACAAGGTCCTGTTCGAGACAGATGGCGACATTGCGGAATATAGCTTAAGCGAGGATGGCAATACTGTCGTTTTCGCAATCGCTATGCCGAACGCAGGAGGTACAAACGGCAAACCTACTCATGGCGACAACGCCAGCGGATATTTGATTCCATTCCAGCAATTTGCCGATGCGTCGTGGCCTAAAGAGGAATTGTTTGCGAGCATCCGGAGGCCTGCAGGTTGGAGCAAGTCGAAGGCCATCATTGTTACCTCGCCACTGAGCAGGCGTCCTCTGCCGGGGCTGACTTATGCTTCGAACGGGCCTCTCAATCCAGTACTATCACCCGATGGGCGGACGCTTCTGGTGACGTATATGGACTTTGCGCAGGAAATGCCGGACGAATGGGGCAAAAGCGGATTTATGCAACTTAGAAACCAATCGGGAGT
>PMYF01000009.1 GCA_003171295.1 Acidobacteriota bacterium
CACCTCCTGCGCTGCCCACTGCCGGCACAAGCGCTCGCCATTCAGGGCCTGAGCAACTTTCTCCAGAAGGAAGATGCGGCCAAGATCGTTGCTGAATGCGGCACCGGCAAAACCCTGATGGCGCTGGCGACCACCTACGTCCACTCGGCCGGAAGGCCTTACGCCGGCATCATCATGTGCCCGCCGCACCTTACCCTCAAGTGGGCGAGAGAGGCCTTTATCACGATCCCGCGCAGCCGGGTCTTTCTCATTGAGGACATGCGCAATGGCGGCGATCCGAACAAGGCTCACGGGGTCGTCGAGGTCAAACTTATCGACGGCAAAGCAACGCGCCGTGGTGAACAGTTCTCCCTCACTCGCCTGCGCCGCACCCGGCGTGCCGACTGGCTCAAACAGCACCCCTACCCTTGCTTCTTCGTCATGGGCAGGGACAAGGGCAAGCTCGGCTATTTCTGGCAGCACGCCTACACCACCAGCAAAACCGGGAGCAGAATTGGTTACCCGCTCAACCCGGACAATATGGCTCCCGTCGAAAACCCGACCGAGGGCGGCTACTACACGCGACTTGATTTCGCGAAGAAGCGGATTTCCGAACAGATCGAACGCCCAAATCAGGGAACTCAAATGTTTTCGCCTCTCTGGTCCGCCGATCCAAGCAAAATGCAGCGGATGGCTCCCGCCGAATTCATCGGGCGTTATCTGAAGAACTGGTTCGACTACGCCATCGCCGACGAGTTGCACCAGCTGGCCGGGGATACCGCCCAGGGCAATGCCTTGGGGGCACTCGCAAAAGCCGCCAGGAAGCTGCTCGGCTTGACCGGGACGCTGCTCGGCGGATACGCGGACGACATCTACAACACGCTCTTTCGGATGGATGCCCCGCAAATGGTTCGCGAGGGCTTCGAGTGGGGCGGCAACGGCAGAATGGACTTCGTTCGCAAGTACGGTGTGATCGAAACCACGACCATCTATGACGAAGAGGACAATGCCTGCTCGCGCAAGTCCAAGGGAAAGATCACAGTGAAGCGCAAGCCCGGCGCTTCGCCAATGATGTTCGGCAGGTTTCTGATGCCGAACACCGCATTCCTCAACCTTGAAGACATCTCCGCGGCGCTCCCTCCGTACGATGAGGAAGTCGTCGAAGTCGATATGCCGGCCAAGATGGCCGAGGCCTACGAGTACTTGGAGGACTGCTTCAAAACAGCGATCCAGACATACGGAAAGGGCGGCAGCGTCATCAGCACCATGCTGAATACGCTTCTGCTTTACCCGGATCACCCGTTCGATCTGGGCACGATCACCGCGCGCGTCTTCGACGAGCAGTCCGGTGGGTTCGAGCGTGTATGGATTGCCGACGCGCCGGATCTTCCGAAGAGGGCGCTCTATCCGAAGGAGGAGCGGCTGATCGAAACTATCCAATCGCAACTCGCAAAAGGGCGTCGGTGCCAGGTGTTTGTCACCTACACCGGTGAGCATTCCATGCTTGCCCGCCTGCAGGGGATACTCCTGAACGCCGGAGTCCGCTCCGCCGTTCTTGAGGCATCCGTCCCCACGGAGAAGCGTGAAGCATGGTATGAATCTCAGGTAAAGAACGGGACTCAGGTGGTGATCTGCCATCCGAAACTCGTCGAGACCGGCCTCGATCTGCTTGATTTTCCGACCCTGATCTTCTACGAAACCGGGTACTCGCTGCATACCCTGCGGCAGGCCAGCCGGCGCTCCTGGAGGATCGGTCAGAGGCATGATGTGTCGGTGATGTTCTTCCACTACAGCGACACAATGCAGGAGCGGTGTGTCCGTCTCATGGGCAAGAAAATGCTCGTGGCAATGGCCATGGAGGGCAAGTTCTCCGGCGAAGGGCTCAACTCCATGGGCGACGAAGACATGATGACCTCGCTGGCCCGCGAGCTGGTCGAAAAGGGGGGCGTAGGCGAATCCGCCACGCAAATCTGGCGCGATCTGCGGACACAACGGGAGAAGCTGCTCGGTGTAAGCGCACCAGTGACGGTTGCAGGGGCTGTGGGCGAAGCCGTGCCGGAAGAGCCCGGAACCCTAACGGGCATGTTCAGTGAGGGCTCAGAAGAGGATCTACCGCAGGATACTTCTGCTCAATTTCCCTTCTTCCCACCGTCCGCACCAGCGGTTCAACCAGCCTTGACGGGCCTGTTGCAGTTCGGGTTCCAGCCGAAAGAGAAGAAGCGGTCCAAGGCACTCCCTCCCCTTTCGGTTGGTGCACCGGCTCAACTGTCCCTGTTCGGTTGAAACACTCGGGCAGGCAGACGCATCATCTGCCTGCCCTCTGTCGCGCAAAAGACGAGGCAACTAGCCGCCACACTTTCTGCATTTTATGTGCTTTTATTGTGCAATTTCATTGACATTGTGGCGGAAAAGTCTATTATGAACATATAAGGAGGCTTTTGACATGGCGACCCTCTCTCTTCCCAGGCCCGACCTTGGAGCGCATAGGGATTCACTGATGCTTCCTCTGCCTGAAATCGTACAGGCTCTTGTCTCTGTGGTTGGGAAGAAGATGACGGCCTTTGTGGCCGGCGTCAAGGACACTCGGGCGATCGACCGTTGGATAGATGGCGCGCAGTCATACAACGAAGCAGAACAGCGCCTGCGCTTGGCCTACCACGTTGTCATGATTTTGAGCACCCACGATTCTCCCCGAGTCGTACAAGCTTGGCTCATGGGATTCAACCCCGAACTCGGAGATCGTGTCCCGATTCGCATGCTGAGGGAAAAGAACCTCGATCAGGTTGCGCCTCTCGTTTTGGGTGCTGCCAGAACATTTGCGGCGGGAGGCTAGGCTTGCTCACTTCCTTCACCGCTGATCGCTTGAAGGTCTGCGCTCCAACCTTTCTGCCTCCCCCGGTGTCGCGCAAATGCGAGCTAGTTTTACGTGCTGTTGTTGCGCAACTTCAGCGATATTGTGGCGGAAAAGTCTATATACCACCTGAAGAGCGTTTCAGAATTCAATGCGGACAAAATAGC
>PMYF01000779.1:0-3279 GCA_003171295.1 Acidobacteriota bacterium
GAGGTGGTTGATTGGCGGGAATTCAACATTGATAACCTTGTTAATGAACTGCTTTGGATCAAGGGAACAATCCGTGCGCTCGATCCTGACCACCCGACTCATATCAACGTTACGGCGCCGACGGGTGGCGCAGGAGGCCAGGACGTGTGGAAGGAGAAACGGATCGTTGACATTCTCGGCGCCTCCATTCATCCCGCCTGGATCTTCCCCCGCAACGCACCGAGAAGCGAGTATGGGGAGCGCCTCGCCTACCGGCTCGACCTCATCGGAACTCCCGCCGGCGATCAACCCTGGTGGGTCACGGAGCTGCAAAGCGGCGCGACGATCTATACCGGCGGTTTTCCGCTGAACCCAACCCCGGCCGACATGACCCGCTGGCTCTGGGATGCTTTTGGAGCAGGGAGTCGAGGAGTGATCTTCTGGTTGTGGCATCCTCGCGCCGGTGGTACGGAGGCCGGCGAATGGGGACTGGTGAGTTTGGAGGGAAAGCCCTCGGAACGGCTGGGCGCCGTTAAAGCGGTGGCCGAAGGGCTCGACCGCAATGCTTACCTCGCGGCGGCAAAACCGCAGCCCGCAAGGGTTGCCGTTCTCTATAACCGCGAGTCAGCAATCATCCATAACCTGGACGATCGCACGCAGCGGCGCGGCGATGAAGTCGAGGAATCTCTCATGGGCTGCTACCTGGCCCTGCACCGCGCCCATATTCCGATCCAGTTTATCGACCTTGAGCAATTGAAACAGGGGATGGCGCAGGGTTTCGAGGTGCTGTACATTCCCTACTCCTACGCGATGGACGATCAATCCGTGGCCGCCCTGCGCGATTTCGTGAGCAAAGGTGGTACGCTTTGGGCGGATGGCCTGACGGCGTGGAAGAACGAGGCTGGGGAGATCCGCCCGACCATCCCCGGGGGCTTGAGCGAGGTTTTTGGCGTCGAGGCGTCTGATATCTACCCGGTGAAAGCCGACGAGCCTTATTCGGTAACCCTGCAGAACGAGTTGGCGGGAGAACTGTGGAAACTTCCCCTGGAGTTGAAAGGCGCCGAAGTTGTTCTACGCGACCGCGAAGGGAAACCCTTTGCGACCCGCAACCACTTTGGCAAAGGGCAAGTTCTCTACTTCGAGTCGGCACTCACCTTGGCCTACGCGAAACGGAACAACCCTGTCGTACAGCAGTGGATTGTCAATCCCGCACACAAAGCCCAAGCCCACGCGCTGGTGCAGATGCGGCAGGGCTCCGATAAAATCTGCTTCCGTGGGCTTGTCGACCCTTCCGGCCTCGTGGCAATTCTGTCTAATTGGGGGGCGGCTGCCACTGTGACGGTGGCCTTCCGCGGCGACAATAAAGTCGCCGATACACTCACGAGCAAGCCGGTTCGGGTGGCGTATGAGCGAGGGCTAACTCTGGCGACAGTGGAGTTGCCGGCGGGGGCGGTCAGCATCCTGAAGGCAACAAAGGCCAAAGAATAGGGTGCTTGACGGGCCGGAAGCGCACCCTGCCCTTGCTTGGATGGCGCGACAGGCAGAAAGGGCAAGACGATTTTCGATGACGAAAGGCAGCGGGTTTGGTATTAAATCCTGCCGGCAACATGCCTGCCGGGTCGATTGCAGGAAAAGGAACAGGTGACTCAAACTCGAGGAGGAGCAAAGTATGCGATCCATGCGCTGGTTCATTCTCGCCACTTTGGCAGGCGCGGTAATTGCGCAAGCACAGACCACACCGCAATCAGTCGCGCGGGCGCTGGCTGCACAAATCCAGCCCGTGCCGGTCACGGCGTATCAGGTGCAGCGCTATATGATGGAGCGGATTCCCAAACGCCCCGCTGCCGGCAGTCCCGAGCAATGGACCGCGCAGGAAACAAAGCTACGGGAGCACATCCTCAAGGATATTGTCTTCCACGGCTGGCCACGCGAGTGGGTGGATTCACCGCCCCGGTTTGAAGAGGTCGGCTCCGCCCAGAAAGGCAACGGGTACCTGTGGCGGAAACTGCGCTTTGAAATTGTTCCCGGGTACTGGTCAACGGCCATCCTCTATGAGCCGGAAAACCCCGGCGGCAAGGTTCCGGCCATCGTGTATGTCCAGGGGCATGAGCATACCGGCAAGGTGGTTGAGTACGCGCAGAAAGCCTGCATCAATTTCGCGCGGCGAGGGATCGTGGTGCTGGACCCCGAATGGGTGGGGATGGGCGAGCTTTTCGAGAAACTGAATGCGCACGATTATGGCGCCCATCTGGACCTGGTGGGCACGAACGCCCTGGGTTTGTTTTACCTGGCCATGCGGCGGGGACTCGATTATCTTGCGCAGCTTCCTCAAATTGACCCTGGCCGCCTGGGGGTCACGGGCCTTTCCGGCGGGGGATGGCAGACCATCGTGCTCAGCGCTCTGGACCCGCGCGTTGCCGTGATGGTGGAAGTGGCCGGGTTCGGATCGCTTGAGTCAAACCTCACGCACCCCGTTGATACCGACGACATCGAGGAAACCCCTACCGATTTTCTGCAGGGCGAGGACTACACCGATCTGGTTGCACTGCGCGCCCCCCGCCCGACGCTGCTGATTCACAATGGTGAAGACGATTGCTGCTTCCGCGCCATGCTGGTGAAGCCCTACATCTTTGACAACCTCAAACCCTTCTTCCAGATCTTTGGGAAGGAACCGGACCTGGCCTTTTACGAGAACCGCGACCCCGGGACGCACAACTACCAAATCGATAATCGCCGCCAGGCTTACCGGTTCTTCACGGAGCACTTTCAAATGCCCGTGGCCAGCGACGAAATCCCCAGTGAAGCCGACTTGAAGACTGCGAGCGAACTGAAGGTGGGCCTGCCGGCGGATAACCTCACCACCCTGGGCCTCGCGAAGAAACTTGCCGCCGGGAGTACCCGCCCGCCCATCCCCGCCGAGTCCGCAGCGCGTGAGGACTGGGCCGCGTCCGAGCGCGCCACTCTCACCTCCGTCATCCGCTACAAGCCGCTGAGCGTGACGAACGCCTGGAGGATGTGGAACACCAAGAACCACGGACTTGAAACGCTTTCTTACCGCTTCGATTTCGACAACAATCTTAGCGCCACGGGGGTATGGCTCAAGGAAATCACTGCGCCCTCTGACCCCACGGCGACCATCGTGCTAAACGATAAGGGGCGCAAGGCGGCGGGCGAGGCCGTCTCCGCTCTCCTCAGCCGGCACGAGCAGGTTCTCGCCCTGGACGTCGTCTTCAACGGAGAAACGACACCGCAGAGTCCTGACCCGACGGATTATGAAATGCTCGTGGCGAGTATGGGCGA
>PMYF01000779.1:3285-7140 GCA_003171295.1 Acidobacteriota bacterium
CTGGAAGCAACCGGGATTCGCAGCCAAGTGGTCGCACTCGCGGCTGCGGCGCTGGAGCCCGCGTTGTTTTCGGACGTCGTCGTCACCGGCGGCATGCACAGCCTTGGATTCCTGCTGGATGCGCCGGTGCCGCAGCGTTCCGCGCCCGAACTGTTTTGCCTGGATCTGTACAAGGACTTCGACCTCGACCACTTCATTGCGATGGCGGCGCCCACCAAGGTCAGCGAGAAAGATTTTGCAAAAGCGGAGGCGGCGCAGCAGCGCGCCAGGTAGTGTCCTAATGTGACGGAGTGAATTTTGAGATAGGGGGGCGGACCTTCAGGTCCGACAATAGCCAAGACTTCAAACGGGGCCTTCAGGCCCTGAAGCTTCAGGGGCTTAAAGCCCCCGACTGCGTACGGCCTGATCATGTCGGAGCTAAAGCTCCGCCCCCCTTCACAACTCCCTCAAGCGCAGCTTTTCAAATTAGGACACTACCAGCGCGTCATATCCACTTGACAAGCCAGAATCTTGGCCCCTAAGGTGGAANNGGCAGGAAACGTTCTTGCGAAGGGCTCAAGCCCTGCGGCGCTCGCGGGAATTAGTTTCATCGCGGAGCCCGGAAGGGTTTTTGGCGCGAACGACCGCGTGCGGATCGGCATCTGCGGAATCCGGGGACAAGGGTTCACGCATGTGGAGGAATACTCGCGGCTGCCGAACGTGGAAATTGCCGCGGTCTGTGATGTGGACGAGAGTATTCTGGCCGGGCGTCTGGCGGATATGGATCGCATGGCGCTGCCTGCGCCTAAAACCTACTCCGACGTTCGAAAAATGCTGGAAGACTCTTCTCTCGACGCCATTTCCATCGCCACTCCCAACCACTGGCACTCCCTGATGGGAATCTGGGCTTGTCAGGCCGGGAAGGACGTTTACATTGAGAAGCCCTGCTCCCATAACTGGTGGGAGGGCCGGCAACTGGCGCGGGCCGCGAAGAAATACAAGAGAATCGTACAGCATGGAACCAACTCCCGCTCTGGAGACGCCGTCATCGAGGGTATCCACAAATTGCGGGAAGGCCTGATCGGCGACGTCTACCTCGCCCGCGGTCTCTGCTTCAACCCTCGGAACAGCATTGGGCGCACCCCGGTTGAGCCAGTCCCGCCCGGTGTTAACTACGACCTCTGGACGGGACCTGCGCCCCTCCACCCGTTCACGCGCAACCGGTTCCACTACAACTGGCATTGGTTCTGGGACACCGGCAGCGGTGACATCGGAAACCAGGGAATACACCAAATGGATTTGGCCCGTTGGGGGCTCGGAGTCAAATTCCCCAATAAGGCCGCCGCGATCGGCGGGCACTTCATGTTTGACGACGACCAGGAAACCCCCAATACGCTCAATGCCGCGTTCGAGTTTGATCTGCCGGATGGCAAGCGCAAAATCCTGGAATTTGAGGTGCGTCACTGGATTTCCAACCGTGAGGCGGGAATTGGTTCGGTCGGATTCGGGACCGGCATTCCGGGATTCCTGGGCCCTCCCCGAAAAGAATCTTCCCACCCCCGCGGCTCCTCCGATACCGTTGGAAACATTTTCTACGGGTCGAAGGGCTACATGGCGATGTCGAACGAGGAGGTTCCCTCCTATCGAACCTGGCTGGGCGAAGAACAAGAGCGTGGGCCAAGCGGGGCGCGGGGAGGCAACAACTGGGAGAATTTTGTCAATTGCGTGCGCAGCCGGAAAATGGAAGAACTGAATGCACCTATTGAAGAAGGATACATTTCATGCACCCTGGTTCACTTGGCGAATGCCTCGTATCGGCTGGGGCGCACGCTGACCTTTGATCCTGAGACTGAACAGGTGGTCGGCGATCCTGAAGCGAACCAGCTCTTGCGGGGCACTTATCGGGAGCCCTTTGTGGTTCCGGAACAAATCTAGCGCCCGGCAACCCGAGTCCGTGAAGCAACGTAACTCGGAGGGCGAACCCACTTTAACCCATGGCGTGAACTGGGCCAGGAGGATGTCGATGAAGCGCTCGGAAGTCAATGCCATCATGCGTGAGGCCGATAGTTTCATTCGGCAAGGCGGATTTCACCTTCCGCCTTTTGCCTATTGGAGTCCGGCTGACTGGACAAATAAAGGGGAAGAAGCCCGCGAAATTGCCGACAATCAATTGGGCTGGGATATTACCGATTTCGGAAGCGGCCGGTTCGAGACGTGCGGCTTGTTTCTGTTCACCATCCGCAACGGCAGCCTGGCGGAACTGGAAGCCAGACACGGCAAACTCTACTGCGAAAAGCTGATGCTGGTGGGTATCAACCAGGTAACTCCCATGCATTTCCATTGGAATAAGGTGGAGGACATCATTAACCGGGGCGGGGGAAAACTGGTCGTGGAGGTGCACGGCGCCACCGCCGAAGATGGATTGGCTGACTCGCCGGTTACGGTGAGCATCGACGGGACAAAACACGCGGTGAAGGCAGGTCACAAATTTGTACTGGCCCCGGGAGAGAGCATCACCCTTCCTCCGCGCCTCTACCACGAGTTTTGGGGCGCCGAAGGCCGCGTCTTGGTGGGTGAGGTATCCCTGGTGAACGATGACCGGGCCGATAATCATTTCCGCGCAGCCGTGGGCCGCTTCCCGCAGATTGAAGAGGATGAGCCGCCTGTGCATCTCTTGGTGACGGACTATCCCAGGTACTACAAGCACGCCAAGACGTAGGCGGGGTGGCACCGGCTCGCGCGGGCACTCCGCGCAGCGGGGGCAGCGTGCTTTTGCCTCCTGCCTGCCGTAGCGCGGCACCCACTCTGCGGAAAAGATCGTCAACTCTTTCATCGAGGAGCTATCATCATGTCGGTAACACCCAGGTTGAACCGCTTGTTCGCAGCGGACGGCAAGTGCTTTGAGGTGGCGCTCGATCACGGTGTGCACAACGAGCCCAGCTTCCTTTCCGGCATCGAGAACCTGAAGCAGGTGGTCCGCACCATAGCACGAGCTAACCCGGACGCCATTCTGCTGAGTATTGGCCAAGCCCACTGGTTGCAGGAGCTGGCCGGGAAACAGAAGCCCGCGCTGGTCCTCCGCGCCGATCCCACGAATCTCTACAACACTCCCACTCCCAAACACACGTTTTGCCAGTTGATCGACAACGCCGTCGAACAGGCAGTCGCCTTGGATGCCGCTTCCCTTGTCGTCAACCTGATTTGGGCGCCTGATCAGCCGGAGTTGTACAATCAGTGCGTGGCCAATATTTGCCGCCTCAAGCCGCAGTGTGAGCGCTATGGCCTGCCCTTGACGGTTGAGCCGCTCGGCATGTTGCCCGACAAACGGCGGGGCGGGTACAAACTCGATCCAGACATTCGCAGGACTGTATCGCTGGCGCGGCAAGCCGTAGAACTGGGGGCGGACGTCGTGAAGGCGGATCTGGCTGAGAAGGTCCACGAATATCACCGCATCGTTGAGGCAGCAGCCCCCAGGCCCCTCCTGCCCCGCGGTGGTTCACGGGTCTCGGAGAGGGAGCTTCTGGAACGAACTTCCGCTCTCATGCAACAGGGTGTCTCCGGCATTGTCTATGGGCGTAACGTCTATCAGCATCCTCATCCCGAGAAAATGATCCGCGCTTGCCAGGCCATCGTTCATGAGGGAGCGACCGTTTCGCAAGCCCTGTCGATCTTGAAGGAGAGCGGGAGGAAAACGCAGTAAGACGCTCGTTGGCAAGGCCGGAGTGCGCCGCGTAACGGCGCGCTTCGGACGCGAACCGGAGGACCTATGCCATCTGAAGGAACGACGAAATCCGCCTCGGCCGTGAAGGCCTTTTTGAGCGGAGGCCCGCTGCCTTTGTTCATTGGGGGCGAGTGGCGCGCCTCGAAAAGAAACGT
>PMYF01000965.1:0-4722 GCA_003171295.1 Acidobacteriota bacterium
CCCAAGCTGCACATTTCACACTGCAAGGCCGCAGGACGCGCGCAGTGGGGCACGGCGCGCGCCCGGCTGGACGGCGCGCGGCAATCCGTCGGAAAGCAAACGCACCTGACGGCGGATTTGTATCCCTATACGGCCGTCAGCAGCACGCTCGAATACCTGATTCCGCCGGAGGCTTTCCCGCTGCTGGGCGGCCCCGCGGCGAAGCAGCCCCAGAATTTTGCGCGCGCCCTGAATCTTACCCTCGAAAAGTTGCGGAGCGACGGCTGGCCGGATTACTCCAACGTGCGCGTCGCCTTCAGCGAAAAACATAAGGAGTGGATCGGGCGGACCATTCCCGACATCGTGAAGAACGGGCCGGGCGGCGCCGCGCCGGTGCGTGACCAGGCGGCGTGGATTCTGAAAAACCAGGCACGCGGCGACGTTCAAGTTATCGCCGAGGAGATGAGCCAGTCCGACGTGCGGCAGCTCATCACGGCCCCGGACATGGTTTTCGGGTCTGACAGTTCAGTTCACTATCGCGGCCTGGGGCGGCCTCATCCGCGCGGGGCGGGCACGTTTCCCCGCATCTTTGCGGAATTCGTGCGCGACGAAAAGCTGCTGACCGTGGAGGATGCGGTCCACCGCGCCACGGGTCTGGCGGCGGAAATCTTCGGGCTGCCCGAACGCGGCCTGATTCGCGAAGGCTATTGGGCTGATATAGTTATCTTCGATCCTGCGCGCATCCAGGACCGTGCTACTTTTGCAGACCCCTGGAAGGCGCCGGAGGGGATCGCTGCCGTGGTCGTCAACGGAAGCGTCGCGGTGCGCGGGACGAAGCTGACCGGGGCGCTAGCCGGGCGGCCCGTGCTTCGATCCGTAGGCGGGGCGCCGTAAACGGAGGAAACCCGGACCAGGTCCAGAAGAACAGGAGGCTATCTTGTTATTGAAGTTCAGCAAAGCCGGGCGAATCTGGCGCATCACTCCAGAGAAACACATCCTTGTGCAGATTCTGTTCGCGTTCTTCCTGTGCGGCGCAACCGCCGGCTGGCTCGTCGCCGTCGAGAATCCCAAGCACACCGGAACAAAGCTGGAAGGTTATGCCACTGGCGTCACACCCGAAAGCATTACAGTTTTCGACAAGAAGGGCCAGGAACGGAAGATCCTTACGGGCAAGGACTATACCTCCATCGTCGGCTTGGGCGCCGAGGTAACAGTCTGGTATAAGGACGAAGGCGGTGTTTACCACCTGGAGGATATTCAATCTTCTAATGAGGGTTTCTTTTTGCCTGCTAACCGGATCCGGGAGAATATCAAACGGATTATCATCCTGCCAAGGTCGGAGGGCGTCGAGAATACGCAAGGCCTGTCCGCAGCTATTTCCAGATACCTCCAGGACAACGCCGGGTGGTTTGTGGCGCCGCCCGAACTGGGGGAGGAAATCGCGAATCGGACTGAAAACAATCCATCCTCCCTGGATGCGATCGACCCCAAAACCGGCCAAATCGATATGCAGCAATTCCTGGAAGCGCAAGGCTCACTGGTCACGCGCATTGCTCAAGAAACACGCGTTGACGCGGTACTCGCCATCAAGGTCGTGAAAGTGAAAGCCACTGTCCGCGCATCAGTGGCTTCCTGGGACGACATGACGGAAGCCGTGGCCAGTAACAAGACCCGGGCTCTGTCCAAGCTCACCATAGAGGGAGGCAGAGGCTGGGTGTACGCGGCCACGGTGGATATGAATCTGTGGAGCCGCAGCGGCAAGCTGCTCTGGAAAAAGCGGCGAGGATTTGCCGCACTGGGCTTCCAGATGGGTATGGGCTCCACATACCGCGCCCGCCCCCTGACCGAGATTTACGAAAACCGGGAGGCACTGGAGACCTGGCTGGCCACGACCCTGGGCGAACTGGCGCCGCGCGCAACTTATACCGCGCCGGGGCAGGTTTCGCCCGAACTGAGGAAGCAGCTCGAGAAGGCCAAGAGTACGGCTCAAGAGAGGTAGTGGAAGAATCAGGGGCACCCACCTTCAACTAAACTGACATTGGTCATATAAAGACTTGCCTTTTATCCACCTTTTGGAGTAAACTGAATAACCGAAGGGCTACGGAAAGCAGCAACCAGGTTCGGCAGCGGGGCGAGTGCCTTCGCGCCGAAGGTCTCAAATCGAGGGCATGGCGACGGGGCGGCTGAGTTCGCCGTCACAGGTCACCCGGGCCCCACGGTATGCTGGCATGCTGTTCAGGCTCAAAGGAGGAATTAAGATGATGAAGAAGATCGTGCTTGTGGCTTTCAGCCTCTTGGTTTTCGGTTGCCTGTCCTGGGCGGCCGACAAGTCGTATAGCGGAACAGTCAGTGACACACATTGCGGAGCGAAGCATTCGGCGGCCAGCGCCGACGCAGCGGCTTGCGTCGAGAAGTGCGTCTCCGGCGGGGCCAAGTATGTTTTGGTTTCGCACGGGAACGTCTATCAGCTTGACGCCCAAGACAAATTCCAGGGAATGGGCGGAAAGCAAGTGAAAGTGACGGGCGCTCTGAACGGTGACACCCTCACGGTTTCAGGTGTGGCGGAGGACACGACCCCCTCCAAGACATCAGGCTAACTGCACCAACAGCAAGGCCCCCTGTCCGAAGGCCGCTCGCGACATGCGCGCGGCCTTCCGTTTTTTTGGGCCCCTTGCAGGGGGAACTGCCGGGTCCGAGCGGGGGGAGTGTGAGAGCAAAGCCTGAAGCGCGGGAAGACAATTCGCGTGGAAAACAATTCTGCTTCAAATTAGTATGTTGCCGGACAAACACTAAACATCCGCGTCGCATTCACGGAGGACGAGGAAAAAATAGCTGAAAAAGGTATTGTTTCTTTTGGCATCAATTCTCATGCTAACTTATTTCGGAATCTCGCTGACGCTTGCCCAGGAGGCGGAGAAGAAAGAGGAAGCCCCCGCTGCCGCTGAAAAACCCAAGGCCGCGGCCGTGAAGCCTGAGACGCTTTCGGGCACACTGCAAACCGTGGTAGCCGACAACAAACTGGTCGTGGTCACGGCTGCGAGTGGGATCCCCTTCAATTTCAAAGTTACTGGTGCGACCAAGATCAAAGTGGGCGACAGCAAGGCCAAGTTGGCGGACCTGTCCGGCGCCACCGGGAAGTCCGTATCTGTAAAGTTCTTAGCCGAGAAAAAAGGCGGGAACGTTGCGGTGAGCATCGAAGTCCAATAGCTTTGCAGTAACTGAGGGTAGCAAGGGGAAGACCCCGCGCCGGGTACAGGGTTTTCCCCTTTTCTCCTAAGGAGAACCCACGCTGCCACCTCAGGGGCACACCAAAGGGACAGCGAGCTACCTCTTTCCTTGCATTCCGTAACCTATTGTTCCGCCCGAACATCTAATTCTAATGTCGCGATGCGGCGTGCCGGAGGAGTGCTCCACGTTGCAGAATCTGGAGGATTAAACTCGAGGGAGGTTTGGATGAGGAAGCTTGCTTATTGGGGACTGGGGTTACTGCTGGCCACAGGCTTGAGCCTTGCCGCGCCTGCGAAGGATGCTGCGAAGACTTTTGTCGGAAGCATTGGCGACTCAATGTGTGGCGCCAAGCACATGATGCCCGGCGAGAGCGACAAGGATTGCACGCTGGAGTGCGTCAAGGGCGGCGCGAAGTACATTCTCATTGATCCCACGGGGAAGATTTACCAACTCAGCGAGCAAAAGCAACCGGAGCAGTTCGCAGGTAGCAAAGTCAAGGTCACGGGCACGCTGAAGGGCGACACCATTCTGGTCGGTTCCATCGAAGCAGCAAAGTGATTGCGCGCCAGGACTGAGCCCGTGGATGGGCCCTCGTGGCCGCGCCAGGCAGCTTGCGGGTCGCTGCGCACTCTTCACTCACCGCTGATTTTTGGGAGCCAAGCCGGACAGGGCGTGTGAAACGATCAGCCGGATAATGAAATATCGACTATAATGTCTTGGAGTTCTTCGATCAGGAAGGTTCCGAGAGAGGCATATGGAAACAGATCATCCAACACCCCCCGTTTCGGAGTGGAAAGTCCGCCGCGTGGGGACAGTCACTTTCGCAATTTCGAAGCCGAAAAGAAACCCCCGCAAGCTGCGCCAGATGCGCTTGAAGAATCGCCGCCGGGCGCGCTGAGCGGCCATTCCCAGGGCCACCCGCAGCATCTCATCACTACTCATGAGGGAGCGTGGAGCGGAAGGTGAGTGCTTCTCGACATGGGCAGAGTGGTGTCCGCATTCGTCGTATGCAATGCAAGTTCCTCGCCGGGCGGCAGGGGCGGCCGGGCGCAGCCCCAAATCTGCTAAGGCCGTTCATACAACTCTTGCAGCGCGGAAAGCCTCTATAAACATAGATGCTTCCATGGGGTTGGAAGCGTAACCCATGACGGGAACTCCAGGATGAAATCAAAATCAAGCCTCGCCAAGAAAGTCGTGCTGGGAATCGCTTTGCTGGGGATCATAGGCTTGCTGGGCCTGGGCACGGCACGGGCGGAGCGGCCACTATCGAAAGACGATGTCTCCCTGCTCCTGCTCGGGGGCTCGCCGGGCGACAAGATCATTCAGATGATTCAGCAGCGCGGCGTCGATTTCCAGATGAGCCCGGACTTGGCAAAGAAGTTCCATGACCTCGGCGCCAGTGACGATTTGATTGAAGCTCTGCAAAAGATCGCAAACAAGCCCGCGGCCGTAACTCCCAGTGTGCCCCCGCCGGCGAGCAAGCCTAACTCTCCGGAGGCCATACCTGAACCCGCG
>PMYF01000965.1:4785-7132 GCA_003171295.1 Acidobacteriota bacterium
GCTCCTGCGGTGGCCAGCACACCGGGCCCTGCGCGTGCCTCAGCCCAACCCTCTCCAAGCTCCGTACCCGCGGCCCCGGCGGCGGCGGAAAAGCCGGCCGCGCCGTCGGCTGAGACTGTCGCCAGCACGCCGGGCCTGAAAGATCCCAGCCCGGAAGAGATCCAGCGCATCATCCGGGAGTTTGCCGCCAAGGAGAAAGTCTTCCGCGCGGCGCGTAACAACTATACTTACCATCAGATCAATAAGGTCCAGGAACTGGGGCCCGACAACGAAGTGGTGGGCACGTACGAGCAGGAATGGGACATCCTCTATGACGACAGCGGCAAGCGCATCGAGCGGGTTACCTACGCCCCCACAGCCACACTGAAGGGTCTCATCGTGACCCAGGAAGATATTGAGAATTTCCGCAACATTCAGCCATTTGTTCTAACCACGGATGATTTGCCGGAGTACGACATCAAGTATCTGGGGCACGTCAAGGTGGATCAAATCGTCGCCTACGTATTCTCGCTGCGTCCGAAGGAAATCCAGAAGAACCGGCTCTATTTCCAGGGAGTCGTGTGGGTTGACGACCGCGACCTCCAGATCGTGAAGTCGGAAGGCAAGACCGTGCCCGAACTCAAGGGCAAGAAAGGGCAGAATCTTTTTCCGCGGTTCACCACCTGGCGTGAGCAAATCGATGGGAAGTTCTGGTTCCCCACTTACACCATGGCCGACGACACGCTCTACTTCCCGAATGGCCCGCCCGTCCACATGAAGGAAATCGTTCGCTATAACGACTACAAACAGTTCAAGTCGGGCACGCGCATCCTGAACGTGGAGTCAATGGACAAACAGAAGGAACCGGCCACCCCGCCACCCGCTGCGCCGAAGAAGTAACCGGTGTGAGAAAGCCATTTCTTGTCTTCGCCTCCCCTGAGGGCTTGCTGTTACAATCCCTGCCTATGAAACCCCTCCCACTCGATTGGCGCATTGTACTGGTGCGTCCGCGAAACCCTTTGAATATTGGAGCGGCAGCGCGCGCGCTGGCGAATTTCGGCCTGCGTGATATGCGGGTTGTTGCACCCTTCGAGCCCACTTGGCGGGAAGCGCGCTCGGCCGCTGTAGGCGCCGAACAGGTCGTCGAATCGGCACGCGCCGTAGCCACGCTGCTCGACGCCATCGGCGATGCGACACTCGTGCTGGGAACGACCACCGGCCAACGCCGCAACCTCGACCGTACCATCCTGCCGCTACCGGAGCTTGCCACCTGGCTTGGGCGTCGCAAGGTCAGAGGGCAAGCCGCGCTGCTTTTTGGCTCGGAAAAAACCGGCCTTTCAAACGAGCACCTGAGCTTGTGCCACGCGCTGGTCCGCATTCCCACCGTGCCAGACTGCGTTTCCATGAACCTGGGCCAAGCCGTGGCTGTCTGCGCATATGAACTGATGCGCGCGGGCGTGCTGGCCGCCCGTCCGCCGCGCCTCACCGTGCATCGCTCAGGGCCCGCCGACCTCGAGGCGCTGGAGCGCCTTTTTGAGCGCGCCGCGCACATGCTCGATGTTTCAGGTTACCTCAAGCCCCAAAGCCGCCAAGCCATGTTAATCAAGCTGCGCCGGCTGCTGCTGGACCTGCAACTTACCAGCCACGACGTGCGCGTTCTGGGCGGCATCCTGGCCCAGGTGGAATGGAAGCTGGCACAAGGGGCGGATAGTGAATAATAATACTGAAAACGACCGTGAGCGGTCGAGGGCCCAGCGTCGTAACGCGAGATTCGAAACCACGAAATCGGCATTCAAGCGGCGGGTTTCGAATTTTGCTCTTCGGGTTTCGAACTTCCTCAGCGGTTATTCAGGCGCCCGATGGCCCGATGGCTGGAGGGATCGATCGCCCGCTACCTGCCGCCCTCGAGATGGATCGAGAAGAACTCCGCCGCCGCATGATAAGCTGCGAGCCAGTGCTCATGCCTGAGGAAATCGTGCACCTCGTCCGGAAAGACGACCTGTTGAAATTCCACGCCCTGCTTCCGCAGTGCCTCCACCAGTTGGACCATCTGCGTGAAGGCCACGTTGCGGTCGTCGTCGCCCTGAATTAAGAGCACCGGTGAGCGCCACGCTTTCACATCGCCCAACGGAGAAGACTGCAGCGCCACACGAGCCCAATCCGTTTGCTTCGCGTAATCTTCTGCGGTGAGCGCTCCCGGAAACTCCAAGTTCCAGTCGTGCACGCCATGGAAGTCAACGCCGCAGGCGAACCAATCGGAGGCGCGCGCCAGTCCCAGCGCCGTGAGGTAGCCACCGTAGGAGCCACCCCACAGACCGATGCGCGCGGGGTCCACATCGGCCCGCGAGCGCAGGTACTGGCCCGCTCC
>PMYF01000777.1:0-574 GCA_003171295.1 Acidobacteriota bacterium
ATCCTGCCGGGCACCGTCCGGCACCCCGCCATCACCGTCGATTTGCCGGCCATTTTGCATTATTACCAGTCGCGCTACGCGGGGGCGATGTATTCCGGTTGCGGGGGCGGTTACCTCTACGTGGTGTCGGAAGAGCCCGTTCCGGGGTCGTTTCGCGTGCACGTCAGGCTGGAGCCGGGAAGTGGCCAAGCATGAAAAACATCGTGGTTACGGGGGATTTTGACAACTTGGGCGCGCGGCACGTGCGGTTTCTCGAGGCAGCGTCGCAGTATGGAAACCTGCACGTCGGTTTGTGGTCGGATGAAACCGTACAGGCGCTCGAGGGTAAGCCCCCGGAATTCCCCGAACGCGAACGCCTGTATCTCGTCCAGTCTATTCGCTTCGTGGACCAGGTAACTCTGCTCCAGGGAAGGATTGCGCGCGACGCGCTGCCGCAGTTTGAGGGGGTTCGGCTGCACCGGTGGATGGTGGACGAAGCTCACGACTCACCCGAGAGGCGCGCCCTGGCTAAGGCTCAGGGCCTTGAGTACGGTGTCTTGAGGAATGCGGATCTCGCCGGGTTCTCCGTTCCCAG
>PMYF01000777.1:636-3198 GCA_003171295.1 Acidobacteriota bacterium
GCTTTCCACCGGGCACGGCTGGATGGATGCCGCGCCGGAGGTCGCCCTCATTAAACCTCACCTGTACGTTGTGAATGAAGACGGCGACCAGCCGGAGAAACGAGCCTTCTGCGCCGAGCACGGCATCGAATATGTTGTCCTCGAACGAGTCCCCAAGCCAGGCCTGCCCAGAAGGCAAAGCACCGTACTGCGAGGTTTCTGATTACAGGTGGATTCCCGCTCCCCGCCTTCGCGGGGACAAGCTTCGCAGGAATGACGGCGACGCTGCTGACCCTCGCGGCGCCCGCCTGCGCGGTCGTCACACCGAGGCTGCGCCTGTCCACCCCAAAGCATTCTCGCGCAACGTTAGGCGCCTCAGACCGTCCGCAATTCTTCTCATAAGCGGGTGAGAGGGTGCCGGAGCGGACTCAATCGCGGCCATAGGGAAGTCTCTTCGAGCCTGGCTTGGCCGCTCTTTACCGCCTTGAAATCAGTCCCCCACGTCGTTCCCAAAAAGTGCCGCAAGGGAGTGCCCAAGGCAGTTTCCTTCGCCACGGTCAGGGCGGTGGGATGGCGCCGCCGTATGTACAGAAAGCTGTCGACGTTTCTCATCCGCAAACTGAAATAGGCCCGCAGTATGAACTGAGTGTCATTAGCGATTTTCTGGTCGGTAGAAAACCCGCCGGCCTGAACAAAGTCGCTGCGAACCATCATCAGGGTTGGATGCAACAACGGCTCATGGGCCCGGTCATTTTGCTCCGTCGAGCCCGGGAGGGCGAGGGCCGCCGAAGCATCCAGGGGAAAGCGGTAGACCTCGACCGATGCCTGCATTTCATCCACGCGGAGTTCGTGTGAGCCGACCACCTCCACCTTTTTTTCGTGCACCTCTGCGGCGAGGACAGCGATGCGGTCAGAGCAGGAGAAATCATCCGAATCGTGAAAGACCAGAAGGTGCTCATCTGAGCGGTCAATCAGATCCTGCCGGATGATGTAGGGACCGACGGGCGCGCCATCGACGCGGTAGAACTCGGCATCTGGAAAGGCCTCCACCATGTCTCGATAGTTACTCGGGTCTTCGAGGTCGAGGCCGACCCGCACGGTGACCTGCGAAGAGCCGGCCATTCGCTGGATCGAATGCAAAGCGGTCGCGAGATAGGCCTTTGGTCCACGATGAGCCATGATCAACGCCGCTCGGGGGGCGGGCGGCGTGGCTGTTTCTTCCCGAGGAACGCGAAGCGGCAACTGCCTCACCAGTAACTGCTGCGCCTCCATCTTTCCGTTTAGGATCGCGTCCAGCAGACGGAAGCATAGACTCTCGACCCTTGCCGGGCCCACGCTCTTCAGCAGTTCAGAAAAAAGCCGTGCGGAACAACAGAAAGACTCGGCCGTCCCGTCAGAGCGGATGCTCTGCGCGGGAGGTTTCCGCCAGGGGAGCAGAACCGTCACCCAGGAATCGTGCCGGGGCGCGCTCCGGAACAGGTTGGCCGCCGATTCAGGAAATAGCGGCGCCACCTCGGGCGATAGCACGGCGATGGCGTCAACTCCTGGACCAGGAAGCTGAGCCCATGCATCCACTGCAACCGCAGAGGTCTTCCAGTCTTCGAGACTACGCTTACCGAGGTCGCGACATTCCACCCACGATAGTCCGATTGCGACCCAACCCGGCGGTTCCGGGCGCCCGTCGAGCTCACCGCTGTGTGATGGCACGGTTGCCCGTGTCCCTCGAACTATCTTCATGCCTAACCCTTCCTACCCGGTTATTGCCGCGATTCGGAGTAGATGAAACTCCCCCTTAAACCTGAAGTCCTCGCCTGCCAACCAGACTTCAGACCCTTCGCCGATAACATCCGGCGGCCCTCGTTCCTAGCTAGAACGAAGCTATCCCGTGGCGCCTGCATAAGCAGGTCGCAGTGCCCAGGGGTATCAACCCCCGAGTAGCCATGCCCGCCTAACCGATCGCTTCCAAGGTTTCAAACATCCCCAGCGAAATCGTACTTTTATGATACCTCGAACGGGCATGTCCATGTCGGCTTCATCGACGAAGCCTTCTTCCCTTAGGAGGTTGATGAAAAACATGGTAGCGCCGACCTTTAGGTCGGCACGTGCTGAGCTAAAGCTCAGCGCTACAACACGCCATCAACCTGGTCAGAGGCCGCGAGGACATTTTTCATCAACCTGTTAGAGTATCCAGCGAGCTGTACTTGTTGCCTGGCGCAAGGGGGGCTGGGAGGTACGAAATTGTATATGTGGAGCGGGGACCCAGGCGGATGGGCCGGGTTCCCGGCGAGATGCAGTTGACGCGGGATGCAACCTGCCATACGATGCTCACTTCCCGGAGGCTTGAGTTGGATCTGCGAAAACTGATTGGGGCTGGTGTTTTTCTCACGTTTCTTCCGCCTTTTCTCGTGGCCCAGGATGGGAACTCCGCGGCCATTCTCGGAGCTATGAAGGCGGAGCTGGCACGTTCGCAGCGAACCTTCAAGAGCCAGCCGGTCCAACCTTACTTTCTCAGCTACGAGATTACTGAGGACGAGGTCGAGAGCGTTACCGGCACGTTCGGAAAGCTGCAAGGGAGCTACCAGA
>PMYF01000950.1 GCA_003171295.1 Acidobacteriota bacterium
GCCAAAGTCGTGGAAGGAGATCACTTTGGTAGGGGCGCGGTCCGAGCGCAGGGCCTCTTCCAGCGCCTGTACCACCTTGGCGCGATTCTTGCGCTCGTCCATATCGATGAAATCGATGACGATGATGCCGCCCAGGTCGCGCAAGCGCACCTGGCGCACGATTTCGTTGATCGCATCAACATTGGTCTTGAGGATGGTGTCTTCCAGGCGATTGGTCTTGCCGACATACTTGCCGGTGTTGACGTCCACGGCCACCAGCGCCTCGGTCTGGTTAATGACAATGTAGCCGCCCGACTTAAGCCAGACTTTAGGCTTGAGCGCTTTCTCCAACTCCTGTTGCAGGCCGAACTCTTCAAACAGCGGCGTATCGCGTGTGTAGAGCTTGATCTTGCCGATTAGGGCGGGCTGGCAGCGGTTCACGAAATCGAGCACGCGCTCGTAGTCGATTTCGCTGTCCACGCGCACGCACTTGAAATCCGGCGTCAGCAGGTCGCGCAGTAGACGTTGCACGAGGTCGAGGTCGCGATGGATGAGCGCCGGCGCCTTCAGCCGGTCTGACTTGGAACGGATGTCGCTCCAGAGCGTGGAGAGGAACTTCAGGTCGGCCTTGAACTCGTCTTCGGAGCGGCCTTGTCCAGCGGTGCGCACGATGAAGCCACCCGTGAGCGGGCCTTTGTTTTCCAGGATGGCGTTGCGCAGGCGCAGGCGCTCCTCTTCCGAAGCAATTTTGCGCGAGACGCCGATGTGATTGATCGTGGGCATGTAGACGAGGTAGCGTCCCGGCAGAGCGACATGGGAAGTAATGCGCGCGCCCTTGGTGCCCAGCGGCTCCTTGGCAATCTGAACCAGGATTTCCTGGCCTTCCTTGAGGAGTTCGGAAATCTGCACCGGCTGGTTGTTGCCCGGGCGCGAAGGCTCGCGGCGGTTCTCGTCGCGGCGCTGGCCGCCCGGGCCGGCATGGGCGGCTGGGCCCGCTGGGCCCCCGGGGCCACCCGGGCCCCGACGGCCACGGCGGCGGCGCGGGGCAAAGCGGGGGCGCTGGTGTGGTTCGCGCAGGGTGTAGCTGCGGTCGTCCGGGCTGCCAGGAACCTCCCCAATGGAGGGCTCGCTGGGGGCAGCTTCCTGTGTGGCAGGCTGCGCGTAGGTCTCAGCCTCAGGTGTAGCTGGCGCGGGGAAAGCACCCTCCGCAGCGGCCTCCACAATTTCTTCCGGCAGTTCGAAGTCTACTGCCTCTTCCGCCTCCAAGCCGGGCTCAGAAATATAAGGCTCGGCTTCGAGCGTGACGCCAGGAATGGCGTCCTGAAACGCCGCCTCGGCACCTTCCGGTTGCTCTGCCGCTTCGACTGGGGCGTAGGGCGGGGCAAATTCGACTGCAGGTTGCGGCTCGCGAATCTGGATGGCGGGCTCAAATGGAGGCGCCGCTATAGGCGCGGGTTCCTCCGGTACCGCTTCAATGTGGGCAATGTCGGCAGCGGCGGCGTCTTCGAAACCGCCGGTGCTGACGCTTTCCGCAGGGTGCGGAGCGGTTACTGATTCGAAGGCGCCAGGCGCGAAGCTCACCGTGGGCTCAGCTACCTGCGCATAGGCCGCATCAGGGAACATCTCTGGCCGGGTAGGGGGGGCCTGCGCGGCCGCTTCAGGTTCTACGAGCGGCTCGGCGGGGGCCACGGCAGAAAAGCCCTCGCCCACCATTGGTGCGCTCCCTGACCCAGCGATTTCCAGGGGGGAGGATTCCTCGGGCAGTCCTGGTCCCCATTCCCCGGTCGCTGCCGGCGAGGCGTGGCGGTATTTGGCCAGGGACTCGCCCGGCAAAATCTCGAAAGTCCCCGCAGGCTCAGGGGGTGGTTGAGGCGGGGCAAACTTGCGCTCAGCGTGCCGATTCTCGCCGAAACCGGGTCGGCCTCGATGGCGCCGGCGGCGGCCGCGGCGTTGGTCGAAGGGGTGTTGCTCGTGGGATGGGCTCCCTCCGGCGGGTGGCGCAGGTGGTGCGGTAACTGCGGCGGGCGCCTCGGCGGGCGGCGCAGCAGCCTCAACGGCGGCCGCCGGAGCCACCATCAGCGGGGGGGCGCTCGGCGCTTCCACCACGGCGGTAGTCTGGCCTTCTTGCGTCGTGAATTTGGTAGCGCGAGCTTCAGCCTCTTCGAAAACCTTGTCGTANNACGCGGCTGACGCGGCCCTTGTAAATACCGCCGACCAATCCGACGTCGGTGTCCCGTTCGAAATGGACCTCGACCAACTGGTCGTCTTCCAACACGGCGACCTTCGTCTCGTGGGGAGACGAGGAAATGTACATCTCCTTAGTCATGGAAACTCCTCTTTCCGAAGCGCCAGGGAATCAACCCGTCTGAGCGGGGATCAACCTGCAGCGTTTCTGGACCGACGGGGCGTCACGAAGCGACGGCGCACAAAGGCCCCCATCGGCTGAAATAGATCTCAGGTGGTTTCAAGGGCGCGCTCTCGGGCGCGAGATCCTTCGGATCCACCCAGTCCGCGATTCATAGCACTTGGGTGACCAGCGAATCGCTAGGGTTACCCGGCCGCGCGACAAGCAATCGTGCCTCCTCGCCCGGCGGCGGAGGGGCTGGGTTCAGTTTACAAATCGCCTCGCCCTCACGCTCATCGCCAGTCCCAAACCCAGNNCATCCCGGTGTTGATGACGACTTGGAAAAATAGGACCGAAGCCAGTCCGACCAACAGGAAGGCTCCCGCCCGGTCTGCGGCCATCTGCGCCCCATCGAGCAAACGCAGAAGCAGAGCGAAGTACAACAGCATGACGAACAGTGTGCCGACAAATCCCTGTTCCTCGGCGTAAGCGGCGAAGATGGAATCGGCGTGGGACACGGGGATAAAGCCCAGCCGACTTTGTGTTCCGTTGCCCATACCCTTTCCCCAAAAACCGCCTGAGCCGATGGCAATCTTGGTTTGGGTCACTTGGTAGCTCGAACCTTGGATATTTTGCGAAGGATGCACGAAAGTCATCAATCTCTCACGTTGGTAGGGTCTCAGGAAATGCCAGCCCACGGGCAACGCAAGGATTCCAGCCAAGCCCAACACCGCAATGTGCTGCCAACGGATTCCGGCGAAGAGTACACCCGCGGCAACAATCGGAACAAACGTCAAGGCTGTACCCAAGTCCGGCTCCAACGCCACCAAGGCCGCCGGCAGCCCTGCCAAGGCCCCTAGCTTGACTAAATCCCCCCAAGTGACCGCTTTGCTCCGCCGATCGGCAAAGTAGGCAGCCACCACTAGTATTATAACCAACTTAGCGATTTCTGACACTTGGAAAGTCATGCCACCCAGTTGTAACCACCGGCGCGTCCCGGCAATCGTGTGGCCGGCGATCAAGAGCCCAGCCAGGACCACGACGGAAATCACGTAGAGCCAAGGCGTTTGCTCTAAAACCATATGGTAATCAAGCCGGCTTGCGATGAAGGCTAGAATGCAGCTAAGGATGATCCAAAAGACCTGCTTCTTGTATTGACCCGCCAGGGGTGAGTGAACTGTGGTGCTATAGATCTCCGCGACCCCGATGGCCGCGATGGCCAGTGCCAGCCCGAGTAAGAGCCAGTCGACTTCGCGTAATCGGAAAATTCTGCCCAACTCTCGCTCCTGACTTACTGCCGCGGGCCAGGGGTTGGCGGCTCTGATGTGGGGCTCGGCCGTAACTGGCTGAGCACTCGCACCTGGGTCTCCATCTGGTTCGCGGGGGGTTTAGGGCCCTGCTTTTTGTCGAAATAGGCCTTGATGACGTCGCGCGCGATAGGCACGGCCACGGTCGAGTGCCCTCCCTGCATGACCAGGGCAGTGACCACAATTTCCGGCTTATCCGGCGGCGCATAGCCCACGAACCAGGCGTTGGTTTTGAACTCCAGGTTCTTTGACGACTCCTGCAGTCCCGTGCTGACTACCTGGGCCGTGCCGGTTTTGCCGGCGATCTCAATTCCGGGACAGCGCGCGCCGGCGCCCGTTCCCCCCCCTTCGTTCACGACGCCCCACATACCGGACTTCAACGCCGTCACGGTCTCGTCACTGAGGGGGAAATCGTGCGCGGGATTGTCCCGCGGATCGGCGCCCAGGGCCAGCAACTGGTCCTTGAACGCCACATGAGGCTGATGGAATACTCCGCCGGAAGCGATCCCCCCGATCGTTCGGGCCACCTGGACGGGCGTGACGGAGACGGCGCCTTGGCCAATCGCCACGGAAATGGTTTCGCCCGCCCACCATTTGCGCTTGAAAACGCGTTGCACCCAGTCCGGAGAGGGGATCAACCCCGACGCCTCGGCGGGCAAGTCGATGCCCGTCCGTGCTCCAAGGCCCAAGCGCTTGGCGAAGTAATCGATTTTCTCAATTCCCAGCATCTTTCC
>PMYF01000188.1:0-5677 GCA_003171295.1 Acidobacteriota bacterium
AGGATCATCTCGATAGCCTCCGCATCAGGAGCGGGCACGCTGCTGCCTGCGAGGAACTGCTGTGCTGCGGACGATGTCATTTACAAGTGAGGGCTACTCTAAGGCCAGCCAGCGGGGAAGTCAAGGCGAGGTGGCAAGCAGAGGGAAGGTTCGTCCGAGGCTTCAGGGAGCGGGATACATGATCCAACCGAGCAGCAGCGCGATGCCGACGAACACACCAAAAACCTTCGCGCCGTAGAGCGCCCGCTCGCGCGGCGTATTCTTGCTCAGGACTCCGAACACCACGGAGACCAGGAAGGAGAAAAGAACCAGTGCGGTAAAATGTGAAACTACCATGTCAGGACTCAGTGAACAGTGATAAGCAACCAGCCAGAGCGCTGCATGCTTTGCACTCGTCCCTGGTCACTTCTCACTGCCCTTAGGGTTTTCTTCCCATGGCGATGTCGTACACGTCGAGAATCGCCAGGACGTTCAGCATTCCGGCTGCCACCAGATAAGCCGTCCCATAGTCCGCGCATATGAAGAGCGGAGCGCCACCCGCGTAACCGAAGAAACTCGCTGCGGGCATCGCGACGCCCACGCCCAGCTCGCCGAAGTAACCCAGCGTCTGCAGGTACGATCCCGAACTGGTGGAGAAAAACTCCCCTTGCATGGCGATGCCCATCAGAAACATCACCACAATCGTTGCAAAAAGAATCAGCCCCCGCCATTTGCGGCCGAGCAGCAGGTGGCCCAAGCCGGGCACCAACCACGCGGCTGCACACAATCGCACCAGCGTGCTCATCTTGGGCTGAGCATGGCCGGAAAATGTTTCCTGCACAACCTTGTTCGCCATAGATCCGAAGTCAAACGCTCCAAGAACCAAACTTTACATCTATCCTGGCCTTACCCGCGGACTTGCCTAAACTCGCGCAGCAGGGATCGGGAGGCCCAAACCAAGTCTTCCAAGCTAACACACCTTATCAAGGCGCGGCAAGGATGGGCACAATCTCGTTTTGGATTTCTCCGGTCACACGAGCCTCGCGGGCTCCCGTGAACACATTCACTTCACTGCGAACACCGAAGTCATGCAAATAAATGCCAGGCTCGATGGAAAAGCAGGTACGGGCAATAATCCGGCGTTCGTCGTGGGTTTCGAAATTATCCATGTTGGCGCCGTTGCCGTGCACATCTTCACCAATCGAGTGCCCCGTGCGATGCACAAAGAAAGTGCCGTAGCCATTTCCGTCAATCACCTCGCGCGCCGCGTCGTCAACCTGGTAGCCGTAAAGGATGCGCCCGGCTTGCAAGGATTTCTGCACCAAGATGATGGCAGTATCGCGCGCCTCGCGGACCACCTCGAAAACTTTTGTGTATTGCTCGGGAACCTTTTCGCCCACGTATCCCGTCCAGGTAATATCGAAATAGACAGCGCCGGGCTTATTCTGCTTGCCCCACACGTCCAATAAGACAAAATCCCCACCGTGGATAGGCAGCGACGCCTCCCGAGACGGCGAATAGTGCGGATTGGCGGTGTTGGCATTTACCGCCACGCAGGGAGGCTCGTCGGCGATCAGCCCCTTCGCCGCA
Source organism: Acidobacteriota bacterium (assembly GCA_003171295.1). Lineage (GTDB taxonomy): Bacteria > Acidobacteriota > Terriglobia > UBA7540 > UBA7540 > Bog-366. Next base: position 1,570 of record PMYF01000188.1, read on the forward strand.
AAGAACCGCGCCATTTCCTGTTGCACATCGTATTCGCTGATCTGCTTGCCGGCGCGAACCGCATCGCGAATGGCTGCGAACGCCGTCCGCACCGCCTGATGCACCACCTGCCCTGCGGCCAGGTGCGACTGCCATTGCTCCTCTGACCAGCACGCTTCAAACTGCTGCACCAGCTCAGCGGAAGAGACCACTTCCACGCCGCAAGTCTTCACCAGCTCCACCGTGCCCGCGTCCACCAGTCCCACGTATGGGATGTTGTTCAGGGCCGAGTATTGCATCGCCACGCGTTTCTTGCCGTGCAGCAGCCGGCTGAGCCCTTCGCGTTGCTCGCGCCAGGAGGAATACCGCTCCTCCGCGCCCGGCAGGCCCGCCAGGTTCTGCGCCTCGATACGATGCAGCAGCTTCGCCGGCTCGCCCTCTTTCGGAATCAGGTAATACCAACGGCGAGTACACATCACAGGGTTAATCTTGAGCACCCGATAGGCAATGGGGTCGCGGCGGTGGTGGTCGTAAAAGAGCCAGCCGTCAAGGTTGGCCTCACGCAAGGCTGCCTGAATCGCTTTGAGATCCATAGAAAGATCCTTGCCTTTCTGGTGGACATTCCACCGAATCGCAACAGGGGTAGTTCGCGAACCGTCCCTACCGCTTGTCCCACCAGGCAGCCGCTAGTTCCCAGGCCCCAGCCCCTGCCCTTCACCGGGCTTGAAGATCCTATCGTAAATCACCATCAGCACTGCGCCGAAAAGTCCCACTCCGGTAATGACCCACCACATCTGTTGCGGGCGGTGCAAAACATCGCCGAATTCATGGAGGAGATACCCGCCCAGCGGCCCGGCGATGAAATACCCGATGGCAATGGGCAGGAACGCGTAACCCATGTAGAGCCCCTGCTGGCCGGAGGGCGCGAGCCGCGAGATGTACTCGTAGTAACGCGCCGACTGGGTGATCTCGCCGAGCGCCAGCACGATCAGCGCTGCCACAAACCCCAGGGTTGACGGATGAATGGCCAGGAACAACCATGACAAACTCGAGATGACCAGGCCAAGGGTCATCGCAGGGAAGGCAGGAATCTTGCGGGTCAAATAGCTCACCAGAATCTGGAGGCAAATTACCGTGAGCGCGTCGATCGAAAGCAGCAGGTCGGCATTGGCGTTGGGGTCCACGTAGCCCCGCAAGAACAATGGGGCGGAGACAAATTCCTGCCAAAAGACCACGTAGAAACTCGAGAAGATCAGCAGAAAAAGAACGAAACGGAAATTTCTCAGCACCATAAACATGTTCGTGATCGCATCCGCCACACTCGACACTTTCTGATCACCCGACTGCGCCGGCTCGCGGAAGAAGACCAGCGTGACCAGGAACATCAGAAAGACGCTGAGCGCGGAAACACGAAAGACATTTTCCACGCCCCATCCGAGTTGCTTGCGCACGAGCCACGCCACCACCGGCCCTAGCGTGCCGCCGATATTCACGAGCGTGTAGTAGATGGAATAACCAATGGAGCGAACGTTCTCCGCCGCGGCGCGCGCCGTCGTCCCCGCGACGCAGGGTTTGACCACAGCCGGCCCAAGGGCCGGAATCATCAGGATGCCCAGCACCAGCCACTTGTCGCCAACCGCCGCGCGGGCCGCATGCATCCAAGGCGCCGAAAGTGAACCCAATAGAAAATAACCGACGGTCATGACCAGGTAGGCAAACATCAGCGCCCGGCGAAAGCCGAAGTGATCCGCGAGCGTCCCGCCCAGCACCGGCAGGAACCACACCACAAAGCCAAAGGTCCCAATCATCCAGCCGGTGACTTCCTTCGAAAAATGCAGTTGCTCGCTCAGATAGATGGCCAGCACGGCGCTGGCGCCGTAGTAAGCGAGGCGCTCGAACAGTTCCGTAAAGTTCGCGACCCAGAAAGAGCGCGTGAATCCCGCCCGAATCTCTCCAAGGCGCTGCGTGAAGCTCACCGTGTTCTCCGGTCACCGGCCGCTGCCAGGGTTTTGATCTGCGCGATGGTCTCCTCCGCCGAACGGCCCGTGATGCGAAGCAACTTGCGCCGCGCTTTCTGGCCCGAAAGGATGACGACGCAGGCTTGCGGCAGGCGTAAGGCTCGCGCGAAAAAGCGGATGCAAGCTTCGTTCGCCTGGCCCTCCGTGGGGGGCGCGAGCAGTTCCAAGCGCAGTTCGGATGGGGGGTCCAGTGATAGCCGCTCGCGGGCCGCGCGGGGTTTCACCCGCAGCCAGAAGGTCACGTTTTCGCGTTCGATTTGGAAATCGGGCATGCGAGGAAGTTGTCAGCCTTTAGCAATCAGCGGCCAGCTTTCAGCGATCAGCTTTTGCGCTGCCGTCACCGCTGTTCTCCCAGTCGCTGCCCTCCATGCTTGGGCTTCTGGCCCCAACTCCGGGCTTCGGACCTGGGAGTTCGGACTTCACTGGGACTGCCTTTCTCCAAAGATCGCGGTCCCCACGCGCACAAGGGTGGCACCTTCTTCGATGGCCACCTCAAAGTCGTGGCTCATGCCCATGGAAAGCTCCTGCATGGAAACATTGGGCAGATGCCGCGCTTCGATCTCCCGCGCCAAGTCCCGCAATTGCCGGAAGTATGGGCGCACCTCTTCCGGGCTCGCCAGGAACGGTGGAATCACCATCAGGCCGCGCAGTTCGAGCGTCGCGAGCCGGCCAACCTGCGCGGCGAGTTCCTCGACCTCCGCCGCCCGCACGCCCGCCTTTGCGGCCTCTTCGCCCAAATTCACTTCGATCAACACCGGTAGACACGCGCCGCCGGGCGGGCCGGCCTGCGCGAGCTTCTCCGCCAGGCGCAACGAATCAATGGAATGCACCCAGTGGAAGGTTTCACGCGCGATGCGCGCCTTGTTGGATTGGAGATGTCCCACCAGGTGCCACGTCGCACGCAAGTCCGCAAGTGCGGGAAACTTGGCTTGCGCCTCTTGTACACGGTTTTCGCCGAAGTCACGCACGCCCGCAGCAAAGGCCGCGCGAATCGCTTCCGCCGGGCGGGTTTTCGAAATCGCCACCAGCTTCACATCCTCGCGTCGGCGCCCGCTGCGCCGGCAAGCGGCAGCGATACGCTCTTCGACACGGGCGATATTTTCGGAAATGTTGGCTACGGTGTCCACCGGCAAACCTCAGCTCAGGCGAGCAACACATCAACTTCCTACAGCTAACAAATCGAAACCGTGTCATTCTATCATTCGTTGCCTCACGGGTTCGTGCCTTGTTACGGCAGCGCTCCCAATGCTAGGATGCGGCTTTACAGGCTGCGGAAGAACCGCCAAGGCTGTCATCCTGAGGAGGTCGCCGCGGCGACCGACGAAGGATCTCTGTATTTGCCTGATTCTGCAAATGCAGGGATTCTTCGCTTCGCTCAGAATGACAGCGCTGACAACCACCAGACTTAACATGAAACATCCGGGTCTCTTCATCACGCTCGAAGGTATCGACGGGACCGGCAAGAGCACGCAGATTCGCGGCTTGGTCCGGCATTTACGGGAATGCGGGCATCGCGTGCGTGTCACGCGTGAACCGGGCGGCACGCCCGCGGGCGAGCGCATCCGCGCCATCCTGCTGGCGACGAGCACGGGAAAACTCGCACCGCAGGCCGAGCTCGCCTTGATGTACGCGGCGCGCGCCCAGCACCTGGCAGAGGTGGTGCGGCCGGCGCTCGCCCGCGGCGAGATCGTGGTGAGCGACCGCTACAATGATGCGTCGCTGGCTTATCAAGGCTACGGCCGTAAGTTGGGCACGGCCGGCGTGCGTGCCTTTGACCGCATCGTCTGCGGCCGCACCCAACCGGATTTGACGATTATTCTCGACCTCGACCCCGGGCAGGCCCTGGCGCGCGCGCAGGGGCGGGAGACGCGCCGCAAGTCTCGCCGTGGGCGCTTCGAAGCGCAAGGATTGGAGTTCCACCAGCGGGTGCGCGCGGGGTATCTTGCTATCGCCCGTAGCGCGCCGGGGCGTGCCAAGGTGGTGCGGGCTGACCAGGCGGTGGGCGAAGTCCAAACCGCGATTCGCGAGTTGGTGGACGAGTGCCTGGCTCGGCACCTCAAATCAATCCGCAAACGGGGCTAGGACGGGAAGGCTTGGTCGCATCACGAATT
>PMYF01000188.1:5713-8366 GCA_003171295.1 Acidobacteriota bacterium
CCGGACGGAGTGGGCAAGAAGACGCTGGCCTTGATGCTGGCCAAAGCACTGGTCTGCGAGCACGGTCCCGCAGACTTCTGCGACCAGTGCAGGAGTTGCCGCAAGGCCGAGCAGATGTTCGCCGCCGCACGCGAGGACCTGGCACGGCGCCGCGAAATCAGAGAATCCGCGCGGCGCGTCGAGGGCCTCGTCTATTTCGATCTTCAGCTCATCGAGCCGCTGACGAAATTCATTCTGACGGAGCAGATCCGCCAGTTGCGCGCCATTGCCTATACGCGGCCTTTCGAGCTCCCACGCCGCGTTTTCATACTCGACGACGCGCAGACCATCCACTGGCAGGCCGCGGATCTGATGCTCAAAGTGCTGGAGGAACCACCGGAGACAACGAGCATTGTTTTGGTTTGCCCGAACGCCTATGAGCTCCGCTCCACCATACGTTCGCGCTGCTTGCGGGTCCCCTTCTCACCCGTGGACGAACCGCTTATTCAGGAACTACTCGCCNNGCAAGCCCTGGTTGGATTTCCTCGAAGCCACGGCGCGCCGCCTTCCCCCGGGGACGGCGCCGGACTGGCGTCTACTGCTCGAATCCGCCCGCGCGCTCAATGAGAATCGCGACGACTTCGGGGAGACACTCAAGATCGGTTATTCTCTGCTGGCAGATCTGCTGTATGTCTTGCTGGATCCAGCGGCCAGGGGAGTGGTGAATTTGGATTTGCAGCCGCGCCTTGTGGGCTGGGCGGCGAAGCTGAAACTGGCCGGAATCGAAAGACTCAAGAGCGGCCTCGATCAGGCCTATCGGCTGCAGATTCGCAACGTCAACCCGCAACTCGGCTTTGAGGCGCTGGGGATTGAGATCATATCCGGCTCCGAATCCGGCCCCCGCTAGCATTGTCACCCGGCGCGCCCTGTCGGGCCGGCAACGTTCCCGGCCGCACGGCGGTGCCCGGAGTTCTCCTGCGCCCGGCACGCGGTTCTTCCTGCCCGCAGGCAACTGGAAACCCTCCCCGACCATCCCACGCTTAAGTCCCGCACGGTTCGCGTCACCGATGCGCAGACCAACCTGGAACAAGCTGCCCTCCGCCCGGGTGCCAGTGGCGAGTCGATTTGCGACGTGGGGGAGTCTGTGTTACTATTCACGATATTGGTGGCTGTCTTCCTAGCATGTATTCTTAAGTGGGCGGAAGGAAACCGCGGCACCCGCGGGTGCGTCTACTAAGGAGAGTGGCCATCCGGAGTCTTCACCGGGAGGACCGCTGAACCTTGGCCAGTCCCTGCGGGCTTGAGGAGTAAACTAGCATGAATCGACGACTGATCCGTCCTTCCCTGTCTGAGGTACAGGACCAACTGGGCACGCGCATGCAGCGCAAGAAGCCCGCGCCACCGGACCAGACTAACGCCGAGAACTTCTATTACGTAAAGCAGATGCAGGCGCGCACACCGATGGTGGTGGTGCTGGACCAGGGTGAAACGATCCGTGGCGTGATCGAGTGGTACGACAAGAGCTGCATCAAAGTCCATCGTTCGAATGAGCCCAACCTCCTGCTCATGAAGTCTTGCATCCGGTATATGTACAAAGATGGCGAATCCAAGAGCGGTGGGGACGGCCGTCACGTGCCCGAGATCGACCAGGAAGACTAGCCTGCGGCATCGCGCCTGATAGGCATGACGTCCGCGTTGGGCGACCCACACCGCGCGAATTCGTATGTCAGCAGGTCACGCCCGCCCCAGAAGGTTCATCGTCTGCCGCGCACACCCCACTCAACCCCAGAGGCGAGGATTTCCAGTTCGCGGCCCCGCACTTGACAGCCCACGGATGCTCACCTAGCATGAGGCTGGTGCGGATATCTCTCGTTAGAGGTTTGTCCTTGAGATTTCTTCCTTCTTCCACCGCTCCGCAAACCGCCCGGCGCGGTTTATGGCGTGGGCGCGCGCTCCGGCGGGCAGGCTCCCGGGTGGCGTTGTTGGTAGCGCTGCTGGCTGCTGGCATGGCGCTGGCACAGGAATCCAGCAAACCCAAGGTGCCGGGCCTCGATAAGATCATCGGTGCCGCCCAGCACCAGGCCTTCAGCGGGACCGTCCAATCGCTCGATGCAAAACATAATATCCTTAACGTCAACGCAGTCGAGGGCGGCGTTACGGAGACCTTCCTTGTCAAGAAAACTACGCACGTTTTCACCAACGCGGGCGACCGGATCAAGCTGAGCGATCTCGCTCCCGGCGCGAACATTATCGTCTACTTTGAGCTACGTGCCGACCACCGCAACGTAACGAAAATCGAAATTCTCACCAGGGAATCAAAGAAGCAGGCGCCGCCCTCCTAGCTGCGCCGGGAAGGGGCGTTACTGGCTTCCCAGAGGGTTCCTATGCGCATCGGCATCACTTGCTATCCCACCTACGGCGGAAGCGGCGTGGTCGCGACCGAACTTGGTCTGGAGCTAGCGGCGCGCGGGCATGACGTGCATTTCATCAGCTCCGCCATGCCCGTGCGCTATACCGAGGCTTCCGGACGCATCCACTTTCACGAAGTCGAGATGTTGAACTACCCGCTTTTCGATCACCCCCCATATACCCTGGCGCTCGCCACCGCCATGACCAACGTCGCCGTGAACGAATCGCTTGACCTGCTGCACGTGCACTACGCGATCCCGCACTC
>PMYF01000188.1:8375-13352 GCA_003171295.1 Acidobacteriota bacterium
TGCGCCAAGTCACTCTGCGCGAGTTTGAGATTCACCGGCCGGTCGAGGTCATCCCCAATTTCGTCAATTGCGACGTCTTCCGGCCCGCCGGCGACAAATGCCGCCGTGCGGAGTTCGCGCCGGGTGGCGAGAAGATCCTGGCCCACCTCTCGAATTTCCGGCCCGTCAAACGCCTGCCTGACGTCGTCGAAATCTTCGCGCGCGTCCGCCGCCAGATCCCTGCCAAGCTCCTGATGATCGGGGACGGGCCCGACCGCACCATCGCCGAGTGGATGGTTCGCGAAAAGAAAATAGATCAAGATGTGATATTTCTTGGCAAGCAGAACCAGGTGCAGGACCTGCTGAACTGCGCGGACGTGCTGCTGCTGCCCAGCGATCTGGAATCGTTCGGACTGGCAGCGCTGGAAGGCATGGCCTGCGGCGTGCCCGCTGTCTGTTCGCGCGTGGGCGGCGTGCCTGAGGTTTTGCGCGATGGTGTGGAGGGCTATCTGGTGGAAGCACGCGACGTTGAGACCATGGCCCAACGCGCGCTCGAGATCGTTTCCAGCCCCAAGCGCCAGCTCGAAATGTCACGGGCGGCGCGCCAGCGCGCGCAACAGAACTTCTGCAGCAGCAGCATCATCCCGCAGTACGAGGACCTCTACCGGCGCGTCCTCGAGAATGGCTGAGCAGGCCCCGAGAACCTTCTGGGAGGCTCCGCGCTAGGCCCGGGATGATCGAGGCCCAGGAGAATTTGGCTGCGGTTTATGGTGCGCTGGGCGACCGCATGAAATCCGCTGAGCACTTGCAGGCCGTGGTGCGCATCAAGCAGCAGAACCCCGCGGTGGACCAAGCGCCTCCCTTCCCCACCGACCGTCTGCCATTTACCGTTCGGCCGCTCGCTCCACCGGTTATGTAAGCGGCGCGCCGGGCTGCGAGACGTCCTCAGTAGTGACCAGCCGCACGCCGGCGGCGGTCATTTCCTCGAGCGCCTGGCGGCCACCTTCTTCGGTGATGGCCTCGATTGCATCCACGACCAAATCGACCGGGAAGCCGTGACGGAGCAGCGCCAGGGCGCTCGCACGCACGCAGAATTCCGTGGCCACGCCGAACACCACGGCGTGCCGCGGGCCGAGCGCGCCTAGCACTTCGTTGAAGTTGGGATTATCCTGCGGATCGTAAGTGGATTTTTCGATAATGAACTGGCCGACCCAGCGATCCGGAGGTGTGAATGCGCGCGGGCGCCTGTGGATGATAACCGCCTCGGCGAACTGAGTCACATGAATGCGCCGCTGCCCGGCAGTGCCGGCGACGCAATGGGGCGGCCAGATTTTGAACTCAGGGTCATCGGGCAGGTGCGCGTCTGCCGTGGAAAGCACGGGAATCTCATGCTCGCGCGCCCAGTTCATCAGCCGCGCCAGGTTGGGCACAAGTCGCTCGGCGCCCGGTATATAAAGCCTGCCGGTCGGGACCATGAAGTCGACTTGCGTGTCCACATCGACAAAAACCAGGGGCTCACGCATGGCGCGCGCTCCTCAACTTCCTCCCCCCAAGTGGGAGGCTTTCTCGACGCCGAAGTGCTTTACGCGAATCTCCTCCAGCAACTGCTCGAGCGCCGGGCTCTTCTCAACCGGAAACGCGGGCGCCTGGTGCAGAGCATGGTACGCTTCCGGGAGGCATGCCAGATTCGCGAGCGTTCGCTGGCGGATTTCCTCTACCGTCAGCGCGGGGGCCATGCGGCGACCCTCGCGCATGACAGGTTGCAGGAGTGCCGATGCCTTCGGATGTTCTTCCGCGGCGCGCGCAATCAGGTCATGGTGATACTGCCCACCCTCCGAGAACCGGAAAACCTGCTTCCTGCCGGGCCAGTAAACCTTATCCTCGCTGAATTTCGTTTTGGGCTCCGCCACGCCGCCCGTTTCGGTCTCCACCAGTTTGTAAACCACATTCAGCGCGGGCACGTCGCGTGAGGTGACAAGGTCCGTGCCCACGCCGAAGGAATCAATGGGCGCTCCCCCCGCCAGCAACTCTTCGATCTTGTATTCGTTCAAGTCGCCGCTCGCCACGATCTTCGTGTCGCGCTGGCCGTGCCGATCGAGGATTTCGCGAACCAGGCGGCTTTTCTCAAGCAGGTCACCGCTATCCAGCCGCACGCCGGGCACCCGCTTTTCCAGGGTGGCGGCGATTTCCGCGCCCGCCAATACATCATAGGTATCGATGAGCAGGATGGCGGAATTCGGAAAGGTTTCGAGCAGCGCTTCAAAGCTCCGCCGCTCGCTCGGAAAAACCTGTGTCCAGGAATGCGCCGCTGTGCCGGCCAGAGGCAGGTTGTAGAGCGCACCCGCCAGCACATTCGACGTGGCCGCGCAGCCGCCCACACACGCCGCCCGCGCCGCCCGCACGCCGGCTTCGGGCCCATGCGCCCGGCGCGTCCCGAACTCAAGCACAGGGCGGCCCTTGGCCGCATGCACAACGCGCGCGGCCTTCGACGCCACCAATGTTTCAAAATGGATTACCGAGAGCAGATAGGTTTCGACAATCTGCGCTTCCAGAACGGGCGCGCTCACTTGCAGTAAAGGTTCTTCCGCAAAGACCAGCGTGCCTTCCTCGACTGCCTGCACGTCCCCGTGGAAGCGAAATTCCCGCAGGTAGTCAAAGAATGCCGGCGAGACTGTTCGGAAGATCGGGTGCGTGCGTAGGAACTGAACGTCCGCGTCGCTGAAGCGCAAGTTCTCCAGATATCCGAGAGCTGCGTTAAGCCCCGCCGCCACCAGGTATGCGCGCTGCGCAGGCAGGTGCCGCACAAAGAGATCAAACGTGGCGCGGCAGTCGATGCGGTGCTCGAAATACGCCGCCGCCATGGTCAGCTCATAGAGATCCACCAGCAACGCATGATCAGGATTCATCTCGGCACCGGGCCTCAGTTGCACCCCGCCTCCAGCCATTCGCGGCGACCGGGAGCGCCTCGGCCGCCTGCTCCGCGACGGAACTTGATGAATCCCAGTATGTCGTTGGGTATCAAGCGAGTCAAGCGCAGGGGTAGTGGTTTCATTTGCAAGACACGGGCGCTCCCAGGTGCANNGAAAGCGGGAATCTACTCCGCAATCGACTGGAAATCCTCCGCCGACGGGCTGGATTCGCTTTCGCGGGAATGACCATTGTTTCAAAAGGGGTCGCCTTCCAAATGACTCCGACCGGGGCGCCGACTTCATCGAGCGTGCCGGGAAGCTGATTTCGGGTTAGAATTCCATACGGGATTGCGCAGTTCCTCAAACGCGTACCAAAGCTTTCAACGAGGTGCACACCAGAAAGGAAGATTAAAACCATGCTCAAGACTCCTGCTTATGCCGCAGTCTTACCAAAGACGCCGCTGGGACCGTTCTCCATTGAGCGGCGCGAACCCGGCCCGCACGATGTCCTGATTGACATCCTTTATTGCGGGGTTTGCCACTCGGACATTCACCAGGTGCGGGCCGAGTGGGGCGGCGAAGTTTTTCCCATGGTGCCGGGCCACGAAATCGTGGGCAAGGTGGTGAAGGTCGGAGGCGAAGTCAGAAAGTGGAAGGCTGGCGACACCGTCGGGGTCGGCTGTTTCGTCGATTCCTGCCGCACCTGCGAGGCGTGCAAAGCCGGCGACGAGCAATTCTGCGAGCAAGGTCCCACCTTCACCTACAACTCCCGGGAGCGCGATGGCAAGACGCCCACCTATGGCGGCTATTCGACGCGTATCACCGTGGAGGAGGGCTACGTCCTGCGCATCCCGGAGCGCCTGCCGCTCGACGGCGCCGCGCCTTTGTTATGCGCGGGCATCACCACTTACTCNNGGCGCTCGGCGCCGAGGTCACCGTGCTCAGCCATTCACCGGGCAAGCGCGAGGGAGCATTGCGCCTGGGCGGAGAGGATTTCATCGCCACGCGCGATGCGGAGGTATTCAAGAAGAATGCCGGACGTTTCGACTTCATACTGGACACGGTCTCGGCACAGCACGACTACAACGCCTACCTCCAACTCCTGCGCCGCAACGGCACGATGGTACTGGTAGGATTGCCCGATCCAACGCCGCTCGCGGCCTTTCCGCTCATCGCGGGCCGCAAGCGCCTCGCGGGATCGATGATTGGGGGAATCCGCGAAACGCAGGAAATGCTCGATTTCTGCGCCCAGCACGGGCTGCCCTCCGACGTGGAGGTGATCCCCATCCAGCAGATCAACGAGGCTTACGAGCGCACGATCAGGGGCGACGTTCGCTACCGCTTTGTGATCGACCTCGCCAGCCTGAAATAGGCCCGGCCACCAAGGTGAGGGGGTGCGTTCCGCGAGGCCGCACGGAACTGGGGGGGGCGCAAGCCGCTTCCGTAGGCGTGTACGGCTGCTCTCAGCTTCGAGACCATTCCATGGCTTACCAACAGCAGATTTCCATCCACACCGCCGGACACGGCGACATGCACGATATCACTGAGCAGGTCGCAGCCATCGTGGGCGATTCAGGCGTGAGCACGGGAACGGTGAACGTGTCGAACGTCGGCAGCACTGCCGCAATCGGGACGATTGAGTTCGAACCCGGGCTCGAGCAGGATCTGCCGAACACTTTGGACAAGCTCATCCCCCCCAGCCCCCACTACGGCCATGAACAGGCATGGCACGACGGGAACGGCCACTCCCATCTGCAGGCGACGCTGCTGGGACCCTCTCTGACGGTGCCCATCGCGGGCGGCAAACTCGTGCTCGGCACCTGGCAGCAGATTTTCCATCTCGAATGCGACGTGCGCGGGCGCGAACGCCGGGTGGTAATCACAATGATGGGTGATTAGGAGGCGCAAGGTTCGCAGGACCGGGGCCAGCATCAATACTGTTCACGTAATGGGCTTCAGCAAACGACACACCATGAGTCCCTGAGTGCGCCCCCCAACCGAATCGACGCTGGGGCGATTCGTGAATGGCCGGCCAAGCGCAAATCCCGTGGCGCAGCCAGGTCCCGACCCCATAGGCGCTAGAATAGGG
>PMYF01000172.1 GCA_003171295.1 Acidobacteriota bacterium
CCGATGCCACGCCCGTGGATGATGCGCAGGGCTTTCAGACCCAGGCGGTTTGCTTCCTCGAGATAAGCTTCGACCACTGCCCCGGTCTCCCTGGGCTGGACGGTGTGCAGGTCAAAGACATCGGTGACCGGGATGCGGACGGGATCCTCGTCTTGGTCCATGGCTGCTCTACCGCACCGGCTCCGGAAGCGTGTCGTGATAATTCGGGTAGGGCGCCGGCGGGTACGAGGGCAGCGGGTTCTTCTTCAGCAGATCCAGAACCACCTTCACCGCCCGTTCCAGTTGCGGATCGTGGCCTCGCCGCACCACCTGGGGGTCCAATTCCACTTCCATGTCAGGGGCGATTCCGTGGTTCTCCACTTCCCACTGCCCCTTTAGGCCGTAGATAGCCCAGCGCGGAGCGGTGACGGAACCCCCGTCGATGAGCTGGGGGTAGTTTCCAATTCCCACCAAGCCTCCCCAGGTGCGGGTGCCCACCAGGGGGCCGATGCCGGCTTTGCGGAAGTACCAGGGCATGGCGTCCCCGCCGGATCCCGCGAATTCATTAATGATCATCACTTTGGGGCCATAAATCGCTTCCTGCGGCTCGGCATAGGCCTCACCCTCGCGGGTCATCACCAGGCTTTGGACAGAGCGGTGCAGGTAATCGATGATGTAATCCGCCAATTGACCGCCGCCATTGAATCGCTCATCCAGTACCGCGCCCTGTTTTCCGACCTGCGCGAAGTAGTAGCGATTGAAGTTCGTGTAGCCCGCGCCGGCGGTATTGGGCAGATATACGTAGGCTAGCTTGCCACCACTCAGTTCGTCCACCTGGCGGCGGTTTCCTTCAATCCAGGCCAGATTGCGCAGCCCGGTTTCGCTATCGATTGGAACCGCGGTGACTTCGCGTGAGCCCGAGCCATCCGGGTTGGGGCCAACCTTGAGCACTGTCTGCTTCCCCGCCGTCTCCAGAAATAAGCTATAGATATTGTCATTCGCGGTCACCTCGCGCCCGTTCACCGCCAATAGGTATTCACCCTCCTTCACGTTAACGCCCGGCTCTGTGAGGGGGGCGTGCAGTTGCGGGTTCCAGTTCTCTCCGTTGAAAATCCGGGAGAAGCGGTAACGGCCATTTTCGATTTTGTAGTCGGCGCCGAGCAGGCCTACTTTCACGCTGGGGAGGTCCGGATGCTTGCCGCCCGCCACATACATGTGGAGAACATTGATGTTCGCCAGCATTTCTCCGAAAAGACAATTCAGGTCGGCGCGGCTGGCGATGCCTTCCAGAAAGGGTGCGTACAGCTGCTCCGCCTTCCGGATATCGAGCCCGTGGAAGTGCGGGTCGTAAAGGAAGTCGCGCTCGATGCGCCACACCTCGTGGTACATCTGTTTCCATTCTGCGCGGGGGACGACGAAGACTTCCAAGGTCTCCATCTTCAACATGCCTTTGCCGGCCTCCGGCGGTTTTTCCGCTGGATTGATGAACCAGTGTTCGTCTTGGCGATAGAGCATCTTCTCGCCGTTAGCGGAAAGATCGAACGCCTGCACGTTGTCCACGATCTTTTCGGTCTTGCGAGTTTTGGGGTCAAACCTCTGCGCCGTGAGGTGGGCCGGACCAGGCTCGATGTCCACCAGGGGGCCTTCCACAAGGTAGAGGACACCTTCCTTCCCAGCCAGGAGGCCGAGGTAATTGCGGGCGGGAATCGGCAGGGCAAGAATGCGCTGGCCGAGGCCGTCAAAATCGATCCGAACGGTGACGGGCTCGGGCTTCTTTTCGCTCTCCTTGGCCTTCTCCTTATCGGCGTCGGCAGCAGGTTTGGAGGTGGCCTCATCCTTCTTGGCTTCCGGCGGTTTTTCTTCGTCGCTTTCCGGAGCGATCGGCGAAGGCAGATCCTGGCGCAGCACGCCCACATAGACGCTGCGGGTGACGGGATGCTCCTCGCTGGTCATGTCGAGCCAGCCCGTGCTCAGTCCCAGGTTGGTGCTGGCGGTGAAGTAGAGATACTTGCCGTTTTTGTCGAAGTTGGGATAAAGCGCGTCGCTCATGCCGTCGGTGACTTGTGTGGCTTTATGGCTGTCCAGCGAGTACACGTAGACTGCCCGCATGTGATTCTCAAGCTGCAGGGTGTAAGCCAGCCACTTGCTGTCGGGGGACCAGTTCACGTCGAATGTGTGCAGCGGCGAATCAAAGCGGTCGGTCGCCACCTGGACGGGGGAAGGGTGCTCGAGGTCCACATACCAGAGGTGCAGCCGCTTGTCACTGTAAGCAACCTTCTTGTTATCCGGTGACCAGGCGGGTGCATAAAAAAAGGACGGCGGCTTGCCCAGGTCAATCTTCTTCACTGTTCCCAGGCCGTTCTGGTCGCGGATGTGGAGCGCGTATTCCCCTGACTCATCCGAGAAGTAAGCGATGGACTTCCCATCGGGGGACCAGGCGGGGTCACGCTCCGCCACGCCCGGCGTGTTGGTGAGATTGCGCGCATCGCCCTTCTCCGCGGGGACAGTGAGAACTTCGCCGTGCGCCTCGAAGAGGGCCCGGGCGCCGCCCGGCGAGAGGCGCGCGCTGAGAATCTGCGGGTTCGTGACCTTCTCGAAGCGCGGCCGCACCTGCGGCATGTCGCCCGCCACCCGTATGCGGACCTCGCGCGATTTACCGGAGTGGGGGTCATAGAGGTGAATCGAGCCGAACTGCTCGTAAACGATACCGTCCGGGCCTGCGGAAGAGGACTCCAAATCGAAGCCCTCATTCTTGAAGAGCGCCTTCACTTGCCGGGTCTTGAGGTCGTAGGAAAAGAGCGTGACCGGGCCGTCGCGGTCGGAGAGAAAGTAGATGCGCTCGCCGACCCACATGGGATCGAAATCGTTGGAGCCTTCGCGGGGAATGCGCATGATGCTGGAATCCGACAAGTCGGCAATCCAGATGCGCGCGGCATGCCCGCCGCGATAATGCTTGATGGCAATATAGGCGTCAACCGCGCCCAGGCGGCGATTCCAACTGGGGACGTAGGCAAGATGCGTTCCGTCCGCGGAGAAAGACCCTTCCACACCCATGGGCAAGGGGAGAGCCGCAGGGAACCCTCCCGCCACGGGGACCGTGTAGAGCTTCTCGAAGCGCGAGTAGCTGGCCCGCGTGGTGCGAAACAGGATGCTCTTGCCGTCACGCGTCCACCCGACTGCGACATCCGGGCCGGGATGGAACGTCAGGCGACGAGGTTCGCCGCCCGCCGCGGGCACAACATAGACGTCATCGTTCCCCTCATAATCCCCCGTGTAGGCGACCATCGTTCCATCGGGAGAGAAAATCGGGCGGCTCAACGTTCCGGCGCCGGTTACCAGGCGCTGGGCGTCGCCTCCTTCGCGGCTGACGACCCAGATCTCGCCGCCATAAGCGAAAGCGATCTGGGTTTTGCTGAGCGTGGGACTTTGCAGCAAGAGCGGCCCGGAGCTGGCCGAAAAAGCCAGAGCGGAGCTGAAGAAGGTGAGAAGGCTTGCCAGCAGTATTCGACGCATAGGCTCTCCAAAGCAGCGTGCCGGAAGATGTTAAGGCGCCCTCAAAAGTGAGAGTGTATGGAACCGGAAACTGCTGATTATCCCAGATTTTGATCTTCGACTCTACTGGCAACCTTTAATCGAGGCTTCACCATGGGCAGACCTGGCGCAGGGCGTCACAGGCCATGGGAAAAGGCCTCTGAACGTCGTCATTCCGAGCCCTTCGCCGTCATCCTGAGCATTGACGACAGCCTTGCGGCTGCCCATGATGGGCAGAAACTCGGGCCGAAGAAGGTCCGTGCGACACTCTTCCATTTTAGATAACTCCCTTTATTTTCATCAACATCATGGAAAG
>PMYF01000612.1 GCA_003171295.1 Acidobacteriota bacterium
GTTGGGAAGTGCACTCCCCAAATATGGACGCACCGGATTTCGTCTCCGTGCCGGATGGGGCAGCGGGAAGCGGAAACTTCTATCTGCTGTCCGGTTCACCAGCGCTTGGGACGGGAATCAACCTGTCTTCAGTCTTTGCCACGGATGCCGCAGGGAATCCGCGTCCCAGCGCAGGCTCTTGGGACATGGGCGCATTTGTGGACCCGACGCCTTGAGCGCTGGGGTCGCCAAGACATCGCAGGGGACGAGCAATCCCGACGTTGACGCGTCGGGAATCATTCGGAGTCCATGCCCCAAAAGGGCCGCCCAGAACGTGGCCAGAACTGGTGGGCGGCCCATGCGATCGCGGGGCCTTTACAGTCGATGACGTCAACCAGCGACTTGCGGCCCTGCCGCGGCGCGTGGCATTTCCGGACCGTGGCCACAACCCAAGACCGAGCCCCTTTCCGGCCCGGCGGCTCACACTCCCCCGTATCGCTATCGGCGCAAAGGCCGAGGACGACGAGAAGATCTGGCCACGGCGCGCGACATTTCGCACTGTGGCCACAACCCTAAACCGCAGCCCTGTCGGGCCCACGTGACAAAAACAACAGCCGCAACGGGGCAGGAGTAGCGAGTGGCGGGCAAGGCGACCCGGCGCGCCAGAACCGCCTCTTGATTGCGGGCCGCCCGACTTCGGACTCCGGACCTCGGACTTCCGACACCCCACCCCCGCGTGACACACTTCTCCGTATCGGATATCGGCGGTTCCTCGCATCAGGATGAGGTCACTGCAACCGCTCCCAGACCAGAATCCCTCGTCGGCGCTCGCGGCGTTGACGCGGGGCACGATCCCCTATTCGGGCCGTCGTCCGGGGTGGTACTGCTTTTTGTTCTAAGGCGTGGCCCACGACCTGTCCCCGGGATCATTGAGAACGGCCCCCACATCCCTTCTCGCCGGGAAGTTGGGCCCGCTATCCATGTCACCCTGAGCGCACCGAAAGACCTTGCAGTCGCTTGTGGCGAAAGGTGAACTGCAGGTGCTTCGGCCGGCCTGCACATGCAGGGGGATAATCGCCGGCAGGTCGCTGCATTCCCTCGAACCGGCAGTGCAAACCTTGGCCTAATTCTTCGAGGCAGTGTGTTTCGATCTAAAGCGGCGGATCTGCTCCCCGGTATAAGGGCCCAGCATCGCCAGCGTGGCTCCGAGTGTGTCCAAGCCACAATCGAGCAGTGAGCCGTGCCGACCGGAAACCGACAACTGGTGGAATTCATCCGTCAGAGAATACAGGGCCGCTCCCACAATAGAGAACACCGCACGGCGCGGCCGCCAAAGACGTTGGGTCTTTTCGCCGGGCGGGCCGTAAAGAAGCAGAGCAAAGATGGCGTATTCAGTCAAGTGTGCGAGCTTGCGTAAAAGCGCATGCAACAGATGGAAGCTGCGCGGCGAGACTCGGAGGTGCAGAAGTTCGAGCGCCCAGGCGAGAAGCCCTTGGGTGAAGTTGGAGCCAAAGCCTTGGGTAGAAAGATCGAAAATCAGAATAGCCCACGCTACGGTTACCGCCCACCAGACCGCGGCGAGAGGCTTCGGGAGCTCATTTCCCATGGGTTCTCAGTTTCGGCCTTTTGTCGGCCTGCACATCGTCTGCATTGCGAGAGCTTGCGACACCGCGCCTGCCCGCGCTACTTGATGTTAAGAACCTTGGGTAAATGCGTCAAGCTTTTCTGTCGCAGAAGGGTAGGGCTAATGCAGCTCGGGGAGAGAGGAGGTGGGAGGATCGACGGCGGGGCCGGGGAGGGGGTCTCGGGCCGGGCGACCATCGCCGGTGTGTGCTGCGGAGTAAGCAGGTGATTTCCGCAAGTCGGAATTCAAGGTGAGCCAGGCGCCAAGGGCCACGCAAATCCCCAGGATGAGATTCCCGAAATGGAAAGGACGCCCACTTACACCCGCAAGGATTCCTTCCTGCAGGAGGGAGGGCAAGAAGAGACCGCTCGCCAGCACAACCCTGCTGAAGAACGGTTGGGAGAAAGGCTTCCTGGCGGCAAAACCCAATAAGACACCGAGGGGTACAAACAGCAGGAAATCATACATGGTCCCGTACCCTCGGACGTTATACGGGTTAACCCCTTTGAAGCGGCTGACCAGAATTGCGCCGGGGGTCAATCGCAAGGTATGCCGAGCTTTTCGTCCATCGACGTACCCGGCCAGATTTACACCGTCATAGGTCAGGATGATCTCGCGAGGCTCCGGGCTCTTGAAAATGTCCCCCCAATGCAAGTCCCAGCGGCCGCTTTTACCCAAGTCGGCGGTTCGAAGGGCGAAAGTCAAGCCCCTTCCATGTTGGACGAGGTCGAAATCATCGGGTCCGTCGAGGTCCGGAAGGGCCAGAATCACCCCGGAGGCGTTAGCCGACACATCGGCAGGAGCACAGCGGATTTTCAGTGTAAATTGGTTTGTCTTCTGGATTTGCTGCACCACGCGAGTGGCAAGAAATCCTGTTCCCGGCGGCGGATCAACCAGACCTTCGCTGTCTTTTGGAAATGGCACTCCGACATAGCCGGGCGCTCTTTCCGAACCCTGCCGGGTGGCTTGCCCGCGCTGTTCCAGCCGCAACGCTTTGCTGGCAAGGTTCACCTCGAAGATGCGACCCNNGAAGGCCGCCCGCCTAGCCCCGTTCCGAGGCGCAAGGTATCGGCAGGGTGCCAATTACGGAGGTGTGTCGATTCTTGCAACCCTGCCGAAACACCACAACCCAGCGCGGCATATGCCAAGAATATGGCCACGATTCGGCGCGGCGAAAGAATCCGCTCGATGCCCCCCTCCCAACCCGACACGAAAGAAAGAACTCGGTTCCCGACAATCGCAAAAAGGGAATGGCCCAAGAGCGAGCCCAGCGCGTTCGATAAGACATCCGACCAGGAAGCTTCCCGAGTGGGCAGAAAGAGCTGCAGAAACTCGACGGCAAAGGACAACCCTGCCCCGGCCACAAGCGCCACCCCTGGGCCCCAAAACCGCCCCCACCCCTTCCTGCAGCTCCAGCAAGCCCAGGCAAATCCAAAGGGCAAGAAAAGCAGGATATTCTCAACGAAATCATCGACTCCGTCGGGACGGGGGTTGAAGCAGCGCCAGAACGACCCCAGGCGGCACGTCGCCGTTTCAGGCCGAAAGAATTCAAAGGGAAAGAGGGTGCAAACGAGGATCGCAAGCGTGGCACAGGCCAAGGCGCGGTAGGCCCACCGCTCGGAATTCGGATATAGCGCAGGCCTCGCGTTTCCCGGGTGGTGGTCACTCACAGCTTTTCTCTGTCGGCGTGAAGGTGGGCCAATCCAAGGATTGCAGATGAGTACCCACCCAGCGTGGCGGGATCATCCCGCCACCTTCCCGAGGAAACGGCGCTGCAGTACCTTGGCGGCTGCCAGCAGGCCAGCGTTTTTGCTGAGGTAGTTATCCCTGAACTCAGAAAGTCGTCTGCGCAGGAAAGCTTTCGCCTTCCATTTTCGGCCGAAGTGGTAGCCCGAATCAGGAAGGTCATTGCGGAAAACTATCCTGAACCTGGAGCTTTCCCCAGGAGCGAGGTAAAAGCGAACACTGGTCCGCATATCTCCACGCACCTCGTTCGCCACGGGTGCATCATTGACGAACAACTTATCGATCCGGCTGCCGGCTTGTTCCCACTCAATTGCTACTTGGGTGGCAGTGTCAGCCGAATTTCGTAACAATCCCTCGGGCGAGAACATGCGGACGGCGAGAACGCCCTCCCATGCCGACCGCATCAGGTAGGAGTTCGACACCGCTGCCTGGAGGGGGCGCCAGTGCATCTCGGGAACCAACTCGTTTATGCGGGAGACCAAGTCGATCAAGCTTCCGGGGTCCTGGAAGATATCGTGATGCTCGACAATCAGAATGGGCCGGCCGAAGAACACATGGCAGGCGATGTCTTCCGGGCGAAAGTCACGCACATAGCGGCGGAGAAAAAGAGGGAAGCCGTCAAATCTCTGCACGGCCGGTTGCATAACCTGGAACAGGGGCAGGCAGGCGGCCTCCCCGGCGGCGTAGGGGGAGGTATTCACAGCCGCGATGAAGTTGTGAGCCTGCAAAGCTGCCATCGCCTCCGGAGAGAATTCCCCCTGCGGAAAAATCATGACCCGGTTGCACTCAATGCCCATGCGCATGGCGTGCTCGCCCATGCGCGTCTCAGCCAGGGAGAGCATCGCGTTCAGCTTGCCCAGGTTTCTTTCGCCAAACTCCGCGCCCGAATGATCATTCCCGTGATAACAGATGGACAGCCGGTCCGGCCTGGCATGGAACATCCGGACAACCCCGGCGGAGCTCCGACGGTAGTTGTGCGGAATGAAGGCGATGGTGGTGTGGAAATTGTACTGATCCATCAACGCGAGCAGTCGCTCGTAGTTCATGAATCCGTAATTCTTCTGCAGGAGAGGATCGTCGATGATCAGCGTCCCGTGCGGACGGTTGGGGACCCAGCAGGCGTCAGGGCAAAGGGCTCGCAGCGCCATCACCGGAGGCACAATTTGAGAGAAATAATCCGCAAGCTGTGCGCCGGCAACATCTGAGTTCAGGTCAGCGATGTCTGCGCCTCCCAGAAAGAATGCTCGGTTGGTCTCGCGCGTCGAGATCGCGAGCGATACGCGTCCAGCGATGGAAATCAAAGGCACAACGCCGAGGGTGCCGTTCCTGACTTCGAAAACGCGCTCGCCCGGATGCGCGGGGCCAAACGTCAATCCTGTGAAGGGGCCGGTGATTCCCCGCCCCGCCGCGGAGATCGTATAGGAACTCGTTTTATCGTCAGCCAGACCGATGCCGTCAATGCCGCCGCCGGAGAGAGCGCGAACGACGCTGTCTGCGAAGGGGTCAGGCTCGAGGTTGTGCACCAACAGACCGCAAAAACGTGAGATCCAACATCGGCCCAAATCTTCAGGAAGCCCGGGCGCGCCCAGCCAGGACTTGATCACCCCAGGGTTCACAACCAGGCAGGAATCCCCTTCGGCAGCCACCATCTCGAAGAATGGAATGAGCCTGGAGGTTCCGGCGGGCAAAGCCAGGGGTTGGCACACGATTCCCAGGAATTCCGCCAAGCGCTGCAGGCGCTCATCTGGGGCCTGCAGTTCGCCGCGATGAAGAAGGATCAACCTCACTTGAGCTCTCCCGAGCCGGGCTCGGCGTCCGGCTGGAGCGCAGGTCCCGGTTTGGCGCCCGCAACGCCAGGCGTCAGGGGGCGCAGCTTCCGCGAGAATTCCTTGATGGTAGTGCGGTCGCCCATGGCAACGCCGCACTTTGCGATCGGAATCGCAGGGTTCCCCTGCACCACTGTCATGGGAGGAACCGAACGCGTTACCACGCTTCCCGCGGTCACCACGGCTCCGCGCCCCACCACCACATTCGGCAGGATGATCACGCCGGGGCCGATGAACGCGTCTTGTTCAATCTTGACTCCCTGCAACTCGCGAAAATGCGCAATAATCGTCACCCGCATTCCGATAGACGCCCGATCCTCAATCGTAATCTGGTGCGGACGAGAAGTGTCGAGGATCACGTCATAGCCGATCCAAACTCCCTCGCCGATTTGGACTCCCCGCAGGCGATGCAGTCGTACGCGCAGAGTTCGGGCGCCGGGCATGATCCGCGCCAGATGTTGAAGCACCCGGTTCTTGATCCCGCGGAATGCGTTCTCTTTCACGGATTCTCCTTCATCTTCCATTCGGCAGACTTGGCACGATGGCGTGCCCCAAGCTTCGACGGGCGGAGGCAGGGAACGGCGGATTTGCGTAGTGGTGCCAGCGGGCATCCGGCGGTGGCCCGTTCGTGCGCCCGCGAGGCGCCTGTTCGAACCCGCCCCAGAGCCTCATCAGGAGCCGGCAAGCTGATTCTTCACATAGGCCTTCACCGCGCCATACGAACTAAGCTCCGGCAAATCGAGGGGGTCGATCTGGACGCTGAATTCCTGCTCGATTACGGCAACCAGCGTGACCGCGGCCAACGAATCCCACAGGGGAACAGTCTCGGTGCTTGCCTGTCGAATCTGGTCCGGCGTCAGCTCCGGAAAAACCGAAGCAAAGCAGCGGGCCAGACGGCTCTTAAAATCAACCACGTGATGCCTCCCGGACTTGATGGTATAACGGTGGCGCCTTTTCGGAAAACCCTCGCTTCGAAAGCCGGGTTGGTTCGGCTGGCGGCTGCCCGAGTAAGCTCGCAAGGAATTCCTGCAGCGGCCCGTTGCGCTCCGTCGCGCGGTAGTTGAAAACAACCTCGTCCGCACCTAACAGGTCGAACAGGTAGCGCAGGGTGTGGTGTTCGATTCGGCGTGAGAAAGCACGGCAACTCATGACCCAGACGTCCACGTTGACGGTCCGGCCGCTCGCTTTCCCCAGCACCACGCCGATCTTGCCCAGCGGGCCATACTTATCCTCGTAGGTCGCGGTAAGCAAGAAGGCCCCCGGCTCCTCCAGATAGGCCATCCACTCCGATTCCGTGAATCGCTTGCCATTGAGGTTGAACTGGTTGGTCTTATTGACCAGCTCCAAGGCCCGAGGGTCACGCCCCTCAGTTCCCATCGAAAAAAGGATCGAGGCCTCGGCCTGACGCAGAAAATCTTCCGCGGCAAGGCGCGGGGCCTCAAGAGAATTTCTCAGTGTCGACGCGGTGCGGATACTGCGCAGCCGGAGTTCGTCCTCCTCCGAAACGGCGCTCTTTCCGAAGCGGTCCCGCAAGCGCTGGAGCAGGTCCCAGATGGCCTGGTAATCCCTCTTGGGAAATACCACACACTCCATTTGCGGAAAGGCGGCGTGGACCTCAGCCACTTCCATGGGACTGTCATCGACGAAGACAACGTCGTCCGAAGCAATGTTCCATTCCTTCAGAATGCGCCGCACCGACTCAGACTTTGGCCCCCAATTCACTTCCAGCGGAAAGAGGCTGTCCTTCGGGAGAAGCAGGTCACGCCGGGCCAGCGCCTGTTCCACCAGCGCCCGATCATTCTTGCTCGCGGCGGCGAGCAGCACCCCGGCACTGGCCAAGGAAGCCAGGAATTGTTGATACAGGCCGTGCAGGTGCGCGTGGCCCGCCAGATCCCAGGAGATTCCCTCCACCCCTATCTCCCCCAGAATGCCGACCCAGAGAGTATCGTCAAGGTCCGTGATGAGACCCTTTTTCGGCGGGGAGTCCTGGATCAGCGCTGCCAGCAGTGCGGCCAGGCTTGAGGCGTGGTCAAGCGTGAAGGGAAAACCAAAGGCGACTTCGGCCTTCACATCGAAACGCTGCCCCGGCGGCGAGAGTTCGTCGAGGCGCTGGAGGTTCACCAACCTGACCCTTCCGGCCGCCGCCATTGCGGTCGCAAGCGAGGCAGCGATTTCCCGCAGTTCACACGCGTGCTGATGGGCCTGATTCGGGCGGGTAGTGAAAAGGGGAGGCAAAGGGAGCGTGGGCGTGCTCACACAAACCGGCGCGCTCTCTGCCAACTGCCGTATGAGATATGCCAGCCTCTCGCTTTGCCGGCGCGCCGATTCCACAATGTCGGGGATGTCCGCCGAACGCCATCCGCCCAGCGCCCGGATGCCCAGCCGTGGGTCGAGGTCCGCCCATTCGACCACAACACAAACCACCGAACCGCCCGGCAGCTCTGTGCGCTCGAGATTCCCGGCCAAGTCACCGTATAACCCCGTCCTGATCTCAATGTGGCCCTCAGGGAAACACAAGCGCAGGTGTGCCGCCAGGAACGTCTTCAGGTGGAGCGGAGTAAACCCGCACGCCAGGAAGATGTCCCGTCCCGAGGCAGACTCAGGGGTGGGTTCCTTCAGAATGTCTAAGGCGTCTAGTAGCTTCATCGAGTGCCCTGGCGCGGATTGGCCAGCTACTTCCGGTGACGTTCGAGCAATTCCATCAACAAGCGGCTCTGGGGGCAAACCCAGGCAATCCTGGGGCTATCAAAAGGCACGGCAGACGGGGAGGCGCCACCAGCCTCCCCGCGCGTCCCACAGTGCTGACTCCCATAAAAGAATCCCCCCCAGGCCTAAAGTTCCATTGTTTCACAAGGTTGCCGACCTTTGAGAGGCACGACCAACTTGCGCGCCACGGCGGCCAAGAACATTGGCCAGCCCCGCGCAAGGAGTTTCAGGGCGTCCCAATGCTGTCCGGCCCGGATGGCTCCCCTGGCCACGACATACACCCGATTTCCGATGAAGGCCCTCCGGTCGAAGCCGCGATGTTTACCCCCAGGGTAGATTCCCAACTGCTCGTTTCGAATTGTCTTGGACAGACAGGCAATTTCGACAACCACGTGCCGGGGGTGCCGGGAGCTGTTTTGGGCGTGGATTCGATAGAGAGTCGTAGGAGGGGTGAGGATCATAATGGCGGGACCGGGACCACACAACCGAAGCAGAAGGTCCGAATGCTCCATGGGCCAGGCGTCCTGCGACCATCCCCGCGTACCCTGAAAAGTGCGGCGCTCAATTACCTTGGCGGTTGGCTCATGGAACGAACGGTCCCTTCGCAGGTTATCCCCGTATTCGAAGAAGCGAATCTCACGCGGGGCATCTGCGGCCTGGACGGATGGCAGGGATCCCTTGAACCAGCAATAGCTGCCCAGTATCACCATGGGCTTCCTGGCCTCAACGATGCGATCATAGACGTCCAAGGCCCAAGGCGGAAAGGCGTCATCCCCATCCAGGAACACCAGATACTCGCCGGCTGCCAGGGCGGCGCCGCGGTTGCGGGCTATGCAGACCCCCTGATTGGTCTCCAAACAGACCAGGCGGATGACCTCGCCATATCGTCTTAGAACCTCCAGGCTCCCATCCGTGGAACCGTCGTCGACCACGACGATTTCCACGCCGCACTTAGTCTGAGCCAGGGCGGAGTCCACGGCATCCTTGATAAACTCTCGCTGATTATAGGATGTGATAACGATGCTGAAACGAGTCATCGGCTTCGAATGCATTCCCCCTCGATGTGTCCCACATTCAGTCCCGCCCGCGGGTCACTAAGCCGCCCTCCCCGCAAGGATCACCAGGCCCAGTTTACATCTTGATTGTTTCGCACGGTTTCCGCCCTTTGAGTACAACTCCCAACCTCCGGGTGACGGCCACCAAAGCCAGGGGCCACCCGCGGGCGAGGAGCTTCAGGGCGGCCCCATACAGCCGGGCCTTCGCGGCCCTCTTTGCCCAAAAGACCACCAGCCCGCCGATTAGGGCACGCCGCTCCAGACTGCGACGCTCACCGCCAGGGTATTCCCCGGCGCGTTCATTGTGAATTATCTTGTACAGCGAAGGTATAAAAGGCGGGACGTGATGAACCGAGTTGGCCGCATGAGATCGATGGAAGGTCGTGGGAGGCCCGAGAATCTGAATCGTCCGGCCGCAATCACCCAACCGGAGTACAAGATCCTGGTCGTTCATCGGCCATAGATCCCTTGACCACCCTTGCGCACCCTGAAAGGATTGCCGATCAATCACCAGCGCACTCGCGCTGGTATCAAAGGGCCGGTCTTTTCGCAGGTAATCCTGGTACTCGACNNCGATCCTCTCATAAACATCCAGGGCCCAAGGCAGGAACGCGTCATCCCCGTCCAGGAATACCAGGTATTCACCGCTTGCCAGAGCGGCGCCACAGTTGGCAGCCGGGCCGTGGCCCTGATTGGATTCGAGACAGATCAACCGTATCGCGTCACCGTATTGGCGCAGAATGTCCTGGCTTCCGTCCCTAGAGCCGTCATCAACAACGATAATCTCTGCCGGCTTATGACGTAGCGATAAGGCCGAACCCACTGCGTCCTTAATGAACTCACGCTGGTTGTAACTTGTGATGACGACGCTGAATCGCGCAACCGGCATCGAAGAATTTCCCCCTGCACCGCGTCCCTGAGTTCAAGGACGCTGTCCGCTTGAAGACCACCCCATTGGCATTTCCAAAGTTTCGGGCGCTTGCCGACGTCTCAGTCTCATTCCCAACCTGCTAGTCACGGCCGCCAAAGCCATGGGCCACCCGCGGGCGAGGAGCTTCAGGGCAGCCCCATACAGCCCGGTCTTCGCGGCCCACTTTGCCATGAGGACCACCAGCACGCCGATGAATGCTTGTCGCTCAAAACTACGACGTTCACCCCCGGGGTATTTGCCGGAGCGCTCGTTGCCGATCAGCTTGCACACCGCACGGATGTATAGTGGCACGCATTTGTTTTTGAGAATGTTCACCGCATGGCGACGATAGAAGATGGTCAGAGGCTCCAGAATCAGAATTGTCCGGCCGCAGGTGCACAGCCTGAGCATGAAATCCATATCGTCCAACGCCTGATAGTTCGTTGGCCACCCCTGCACATCCTGAAATGCTTGACGATCGATCGCCTTGCAAAGAATCCTGCTGAAGGGCCGGTCTTTTCGCAGGTAGTCCTGGTACTCGAGGATGCGTACTTCGTGCGGAGCATCTTCCGGCTGGAGGGCCGGCAACATGCCCTTGAACCACCAAATGTCGCCGAGGATCAGCTTGGGTTTCTTGGCCTGAATGATCCGCTCAAAAACCTCCAAAGTCCAGGGCAGAAACACGTCGTCCCCATCATGGAACACCAGATAATCGCCGGTTGCCAGGGAGGCGCCACAATTGGCAGCCGGGCCGTGTCCCTGATTGGTTTCGAGACAGACCAACCGGATCGCGTCACCGTATTGGCGCAGAATGTTCTGGCTTCCGTCCCTAGAACCGTCATCAACAACGATAATCTCTGCCGGCTTATGACGTAGCGAAATAGCCGAGTCCACTGCCTCCTTTATGAACTCACGCTGGTTGTAAGATGTGATGACAACGCTGAATCGCGCAACCGGCATCGAAGAATCTCCCCCGCGATGGACCCCTGCACGGCGTCCCTGAGTTCAAGGACGCTGTCCGCCTGAAGACCACCCCATTGGCATTTCGATAGTTTCGGGCCCTTGCCGGCCTTTCAGCCTCACTCTCAACTTCCTGGTCACGGCCGCCAAAGCCATGGGCCAGATGTTCGCGGTGAGCTTCAAGGCATCCCACCACAACCCTCTCTTGATGGCCTTGGCCGCCCAAGTGAGGGCGTAGCCTCCAATCAAGGCCCTGCGCTCGAAACGGCGGTGTTTACCCCCCGGATATTTTCCTAGTCGTTCGTTGCGAATCACCGCCTGGACTGAGGGCAGGTAGGCCGGGACATTATGGACGGTGTTCTGGGCATGGACCCGATACAGGATTGTCAGAGGCGTCAGAATTAGAACCATCCGGCCGCAGTCACCCAGCTTGAGCACAAAATCGTGGTCCGCCATGGGCCATATGTCTTCCGGCCACCCCCCCACGCGCTCAAATACCCGGCGTTCAATCACCATGGCGCTCGCGCTGCTTGCGGCGGTTCGATCTTTTCGCAGGTAGTCCGCATACTCAACGATCCGGATAGTACGTGGACCGTGTCCCGCCTGCGGTGCCGGCAACGTTCCCTTAAAGTGCCTCAGACTGGCAACGATCATTTTGGGGGTCTTGGCTTCAACGATCTGCTCATAGACGTCCAAGGCCCAGGGTAGAAGCGCGTCATCCCCGTCCAGGAACACCAGGTACTCACCCCTGGCCAGGGCGGCGCCGCAGTTGCGAGCCACGCTGCACTTCCCATTCGTTTCCCGGCAGACCAAGCGAATCGCGTCGCCGTATTGCCTCAAGATCTCCTGGGTCCCGTCGGTAGAGGCATCGTCAACCACGATGATTTCCTTTTCGGCGGTCCGCTGGACGAGCGCGGAGTCCACCGCGTCTTTTATGAACTCTCGCTGATTATAAGAAGTGATGATAATGCTGAAACGAATCATCGGCATCGAATGCATTCCTCCTC
The DNA here is from genome assembly GCA_003171295.1 of Acidobacteriota bacterium. GTDB lineage: Bacteria > Acidobacteriota > Terriglobia > UBA7540 > UBA7540 > Bog-366. The sequence goes on from PMYF01000612.1 coordinate 11,814, forward strand.
GATGTGTCCCGCATTCCGTCCCGCCCGCGGGTCACAAGGCCGCCCTCCCCGCAAGAATCACAAGGCCCAGTTTACATCTTGATTGTTTCGCACGGCTGCCGCCGTTTAAGATTGACCCCCAACTTGCGGGTCACGGCAGCCAAAGCCATGGGCCACCCGCCGGCGAGGAGCTTCAGGGCTACCCCATACAGCGTGGCCTTCGCGGCCGCCTTTGCCCAGATGAGCACCAGCCCGCCGATAAATGCTTGTCGCTCAAAACTACGACGTTTACCCCCGGGGTATTTGCCGGAGCGCTCGTTGCCGATCATCTTGCACAACTCAAGGATGTAAGGTGGCAAGCATTTGTGTTTGAGATCGTTCACCGCATGTAAACGATAGAAGATGGTCGGAGGCTCCAGAATCAAGATTGTCCGACCGCAGGTGCACAGCCTGAGTATAAAATCCATATCGTCCAATAGCTGATTGTCTGTTGGCCACCCCTGCACACCCTGAAATGCTTGACGATCGATCACCTTGCTAAGAACCTTGGTGAAGGGCCGGTCTTTTCGCAGGTAGTCCTGGTACTCAAAGATGCGTATTTCGTGCGGAGTATCTCCCGGCTGGAGGGCCGGCAACATGCCCTTGAACCACCAGACGTCGCCGAGGATCACCTTGGGTTTCTTGGCCTGAATGATCCGCTCAAAAACCTCCAAAGTCCAGGGCAGAAACACGTCGTCCCCATCATGGAACACCAGGTACTCACCCCTGGCCAGGGCAGCGCCACGATTGCGAGCCACGCCCGCTCCCTGATTGGTTTCCAGACAGACCAACCGGATCGCGTCCGCATATTGCCTCAAGATCTCCTGAGTCCCATCGGTAGAGCCATCGTCAACCACGATGATTTCCGCTGCGCCAGGCCGCTGTGAAAGTGCCGAGTCCACCGCGTCTTTTATGAAGTCTCGCTGATTATAAGAAGTGATAATGATGCTGAAACGAGTCATCGGCATCGAATGCATTCCTCCTCGATGTCTCCCGCATTCCATCCCGCCCGTGCGTCACAAGACCGCCCTCCCCGCAAGAATCACGAGGCCCAGTTTACATTTTGATTGTTTCGCACGGCTGCCGGCGCTTAAGATTGACCCCCAACTTGCGGGTCACCGCCGCCAAAGTCATTGGCCAAGCATGTGTGAGGAGCGTCAGTGTGTCCCCGTAAAGCCCTCTCTTAAATGCCCTGCTTGCCCAAGTGAGGGCGTAGCCTCCAATCAAGGCCCTCCGCTCGAAACGGCGGTGTTTACCCCCCGGGTATTTTCCTAGTCGTTCGTTGCGAATCACCGCCTGAAGTGAGGGCAGGAAGGCCGGGACGTTCTGGACGGTGTTCTGGGAATGGACCCGATACAGGATTGTCAGAGGCGTCAGGATTAGAACCATCTGGCCGCAGTCACCCAGCTTGAGCACACAACCTTCGGCCTCGTTGGGCCATGTGTCTTCCGGCCACCCCCCCACGCGCTCAAATGCCCGGTGTTCAAACACCATGGTGCTCGCGCCAAGTGCGGCGGTTCGATCTTTTCGCAGGTAGTCCGCATACTCGACGATCTCGATAGTGCGTGGACGGTATCCCACCTGCGGCGCCGGCAACGTTCCCCGAAAGTGCCTCAGACTGGCACAACAGATCATTTTGGGGTTCTTGGCTTCAATGATCTGCTCATAGACGTCCAAGGCCCAGGGCAGAAAGGCGTCATCCCCATCCAGGAACACCATGTACTCACCCCTGGCCAGGGCAGCGCCGCAGTTGCGAGCTACGCTGCACTTCCCATTCGTTTCCCGGCAGACCAAGCGAATCGCGTCCCCGTATTGCCTCAAGACCTCCTGGGTCCCGTCGGTAGAGGCATCGTCAACCACGATGATTTCCGCTGCGCCAAGCCGCTGTGAAAGTGCCGAGTCCACCGCGTCTTTTATGAACTCTGGCTGATTATAAGAAGTGATGATGATGCTGAAACGAATGTCTGGCATTAATGAACCTCGCAGAAACCTGTCCTTCCGCCCATCACGTCCTCTACCGGGCGGCCGCATTTACCGGCTGGACTGCCAGACAGGTTTCACTGCCGCGAGCCCAGCCTCTCCCTACCGCCGACCTGAAGAGGCCGTTCGGTGGGGCTGCGCTCACTCGCTCTATTCTCCCACACGCGGGGGCGTAGGTTCAGGCAGACGGTCAGTTCTCCGGAGCGCTGGAGCGCATAGTCAAAATCGCGCAGGGCTTCGAAGAAGACCTTCTCGCAATCCGCCCCATGCAGCTCGACGCAGATGTTCCCGATGGCCCGCAGCCACGACGACGAATGGTTGCCGAACAGATCCAGCTCACTCCCCTCGATATCGACCTTCAAGATATCGATCCGTTCTGCGCCAGTCATTTCCAAAAGGCTAGGAATGTCATAGCCCTCGACCGACGCTTCCCGGTCCGCCCCGGCGATTACCCGCGTGGCCCATTCGCGGCCGCCGCGCGAGAGCACCAGCCTGGTGCGGGTGGGCCAGGCCGCGCCGTGCACCACCCGCGCGCGCTCCCCATACGGACGGAGATTCCGGCAGCAGAGCTCGCAGTTGTCCGGGTCCGGCTCGACCGCGATGACCCGGGCGGTGGGAAACCAACTGAGAAAATATGCGCTGGAATAGCCGACGTTGGCTCCGAGATCCAGTATCCAGTGGGGAGAGGAAACGGATCGCAGGCAGGCGTACTCGTCGCACGCGAAAATCTGGCCAAAAACCCTCATATCGCTCGAGCCGCGCAATCGTGCGACAACCGGATGCTGTGCCTGGCGCGGCTTTATCTTCAGGGTCGGGGGATCCCGAAATCCGAGTGCTCTTTTTGCTTCAGAGAAAACCCAGGTGGATGTCCCCTGCCACCCCACAGAACGTATCCAGCGGGGGATGCTCCCGGCTTTACCTACGGCGGCCAACATCTTTGATGTGGGTTTAGAAGACATCGAGATAAAAGGAGTTTACCAGCTCAGGCTGCAAGGCTTCATCCCACCGCCCGAAGTAGGCGTGCAGAACGCGGGGTGAGCGCAGAAAGCGGGCCTTTACAAACGCCGCCATGTCGGCATAGCCGAGCAAGGGAACCACGGCGATCCGCGCGCCGAAGGAGGCCGCGCGGTCTACAAGCTTCTTCACGAGCACGGGCCTTTCCTCGACAGCCAGATCGTTCCAGAGGATATCCTCAATCAGGAGGCACTTCGTCTGGGCGCGATCGGCGATGGGCATGATGTATCCGGTCAAGAACCCCTGCCCCCCACCTGCCGAGTGGCTTGCCACGACCGAATCGGCACGCTGCCGGCATTGCCATTCCGCCTCTTCCCGGCTCCAGACGCGCGCCAAGGGAGTAGCCTGCGCCGTCCGTGCGGCTGCTTCCAGAAAGCCATCCACCCATCCCGGATCGAGATTGTCGGGGTCGGTCCGGCTTGGTTTCGGCAGGATCAGGCGGGTCAGGTAGTGGACAGAGAAAATCCTACAAGCGGAAACCTTCATCTGCTGGTAACAACCCAGCATCATATTGGCCATGGGCTCCCCATCGACGCAGTAGCTCATCACCCCTGCGAATCCGGCCGCCCGTGCCCTTTTGACCAGCTCACTCCACAGGAGCAACCCGTAGCCACTCTTCTTATACTCGCTCGCCACGGTAAGAAAGCTGACCACGATAATTCGCAGTTCGCTTCCCTTGTAGCGCACGCGGCGGGGAAAACCCGCGATAAAACCGGCAATTCTCGAATCCTCATAGAGAGTCGGTGCAAGATGGAAGCTGGCTCCAGGGGACGAGAAGCACGACTTCAGGAATTCCGCTGTATAAAGAAGTGGCTGGGACTTGTTTTCCGCCCACGAGCGCTGCATGAAGGCCGCCAGGTCCTCGAAGTCGCCGCGAAAGTCCTCCATCGAGCGGCGGGGGCGCCGGGGCGCAGCCGAAGCGTCGGGCAAGACCATCACCGAAGATTATCCTTTGGCCATCTGACCCGCCACAAAATCGCATAGCGGGCCGACCACCGTCATCTGCTCAGGGTCAAGGGCATCGAAATCGATTTCGCGCCCGCAGTACCCCTGCAAGGCAGTCATCAATTCCAACAATCCCAGTGAATCAACCATGCCCGATAGCAGCAGGTCGCAATCATCGCTTAAGTCTTTCGGGAAATCTCTTCCCTGAGACGCGGGTCTATTCGCCAGGTAGTCACGCAGAAAAACTCTCAACTCTTCAGAGCCAAATGGGTTCATAATCCGTTTTCCAGAAGTTTCAGCATTGCTCTACGGTCGAATTTTCCGTTCGCGTTGCGGGGCAGCCGATCCAGGAAATGCAACCTGCGTGGGACCATGTATTCCGGGAGTCGAGACGCGACGGTTGTGCGGATCGCCTCGGGGTTGGAAGATGCACCCTCCAGGAACACTTCCACCCCTCCGTAACCGCTGGGCGTTACCGGCCATCCGACCGCGACGATGCCGTCGAGGCCAGTCGCCTCCCGCACGATAGCCTCAACTTCGCCGAGTTCCACCCGGTGCCCGAGTATCTTAACCTGAAAATCAATGCGTCCCAGGTGGGTCAGCGGGGCGTCACCGACTGGCCGCCGTACGCGGTCTCCAGTTCGGTAGTAAACTTCACGTTCCCCGGGAGGGATTACAAAAGCCGCCGCGGTTTTTTCAGCATCTTGCCAGTATCCCAGAGACATCTGGGGGCCATTCATCAGGAGTTCGCCTTCTTCTCCGGGGCGCACTTCCTTCAGGCTTTCGTCCACCACCAACACCTTCATCCCTGGATATGGATAACCGATGGGGACGATCCCGAGTTCCGATTCCTCCCCTGACCGTGCCCCATCCCATCGGTACAGGGTGCAGGCGATTGTCAGTTCCGTGGGTCCATAAAGGTTCTCCAGGATGGAATGGGGAGCTGCCTCCAGCCACGCCGTGGCCGAAGTAACCGGTAGAGGCTCACCGCAAAACAAGCTCACTCGAAGTGAGGGGTAGCTCCCAGGCTTCAACAAGCCCAATTGCTTCATGAAAACCGCAACCGAGGGAACCGAGAACCAGATGGTGAGTTCGGCAGCACGGATGAATCTGTCTGGCTTGATGAGCGACTTCAAGGAAGAACAACAAACACAGGCGCCCCGCTCCCAGGCCACAAACATGTCAAATGCCGAAAGGTCAAAGGTCATATCGAACATCTGAGAAACCCGATCTTGTTCGGTAACCAGGTAGCGCTCCACCATGCTGTCAACGAAAGCGGTGACATTCCGGTGGGAGACCATGACCCCTTTGGGAATTCCCGTGCTGCCGGATGTGAACAGAAGGTAAGCGATGGCCTCAGGAGGCCGAGGCCGCTCCCGCCACCCCGACGCCGGTTCGAGTTGCCCGGAGGCAACAAACCTATGTTGGGGCCAGCGCTCACGGTAAGCTGCCGTGTCTGGCACGTCAGGCGCGATAACGAGTAGAGGTGCCTTCGCACGGCTCAGGAGTGTATCCAGTTGCGGCAGAGACCCCGGGTCAACCACGATGCTCCTCGACCCGGAGCGTTCGAACATTAACTGCGTTCTTTCCACGGGAAAGGTCCGATTCAGGGGGACATACCCGTTGCCCGCAAGAAGCGCTCCCATAACGCCCGCAAATGCCGCGGGACTGCGATAAGCGAACACGGCAGTCAGCCGCGGGCCCGAAGACTCCGCATGCGCCTGGATCGTGGCCGCTATACGGCAGGCAGCCTCCCTCAAGTCTTTATAGGCCAGCGCCTGATCGGCCACGACCAGGGCAGGCCGTTCAGGAAATCTTTCCGCTGAACGCAAGAAGCCTGCCCACAGGGCCCGGTGCGACTCCATTAGACGTCCTTTCCGCGAACCTTACTCCCGGCCAGATACAACTTCTTCAAAGGGGAAGCCAATAGCATGAGTTGCCAGCCACAGGTTGACATCAAACTGTTATTCTGAACCTTCTGGATAACACGTATCAACCCACAACTCACCAAATTTCAAATCCCAGGATCGCGGGGAGAAAGCCACGGTTCCCGAACCCGGATAAAAGGTCATTTCCCCAAACCGGGGTCTATCTCTATCGTACAGATCCACTCGCACAAATGGAAAACCTGACCCAAGTTCTTCGGCGGCACCCACCAATTGAGAATAGTGGGGAGGCTTCGGCAAATCTCTCTGCCCCATAGGAAATTCGCAGGTAATATCCTGGAGAATCCAGTTCCTATCGAAGAAGACGCGCTTCTGGGATGTGAACCTATCGATGTCAACGAAAACATATTCAACCCGCCCGGAAAAGACGTAAAACTTGTAGTCGTAAGGCGCGTCCGCGAGCGAGCCATTGAACGGCTCAACCAGAATATGGGGATCTATTTTGCTGTATGCCCATTCAAGCAGAAGTGGATGCCAGGGGGTGTTGATCCATGTGTCGCAGCTAATTTCAATGGGCTCCCAATCTGCTACAGGTTCGTGAACAAATATATTCCATTTGCAGCCATGATTCGCCTTGATAACAAAAGGCACCTTCCAGTTGCGTTCGGAGCGCGGGGGCAACTTCTTGCCGGACCATAGGGTGGGAGTAACCCAGGCATCGCCAAGTTTCTTCCGCACGTAGTCCTTCACCAGAATCTTGTCAATTAGTACCGGAAGCAGTGGGTTTCGATCATGCAGTTTTCTANNCACAGACCTTACGAAGCGGTAAACTCTCCTAGCTGTTTTCCTCATCGTTTCACCACAAAGTTGGGGTTAAGAAATGGAGGCCGCCGGTCATCCCTACCGCAACCGCCGCGGCCTGCGTTGCGATCAAACGATTCGCCTCCACAGTTTTTATCCGGCCAAGTTCTATCCCCAGCCGCTGCGCCGCATCCCTCACCGCGATGCCGAGACCGAGAAAAACTTGATCTTCTTAACCAACAACTTCCTGCTGCCCACGCTCACCATCGCGCAGCTTTACAAAGGCCGCTGGCAGGTCGAGTCGTTCTTCAAGTGGGTGAAACAACATCTGCGCATCAAGAAGTTCTACGGGCTCTCACCCAACGCAGTGAAGAGTGAGGTCTGGATCGCCATCTCGGTCTTTGTGCTNNAAATAAACGGTTCAACCGAGTTGGCCCAATCTGCAACCAACTCGATCTGGTCAACTTATGACCGGACAGTAGCGCCAACCCACAACTCACCAAATTTCAAATCCCAGGATCGCGGGGAGAAATCCTCGGCCCCCGAACTCGGATAAAAGGTCATTTCTCCAAACCGGGGTCTATCTTCATCGTACAGATCCACTCGTACAAATGGAAAACCTGATCCAAGTTCTTCGGCGGCACCCAGCAATTCAGAAAAGTGGGGAGGCTTCGGCAAATCTCTCTGCTCCATAGGAAATCCGCAGGTAAAATCCTGGGCAATCCAGTTCCTATCGAAGAAGCGGCGCTTATGGGAAATGAACTTATCGATTTCAACGTGAACATATTCAACTCGCCCGGAAAAGACCCAGAACTTGTAGTCGTAAAGCGGGGCCTCGAGCGAGCCATTGAACGGCTCAACCAGAATATGGGGATCTATTTTGCTGTATGCCCATTCCAACAGAAGTGGACTATAGGGGGTGTTGATCCAGGTGTCGCAGCTAATTTCAATGGGGTCCCAATCTGCTACAGGTTCGTGAACAAATATATTCCATTTGCAGCCATGATTTGCCTTGATAACAAA
>PMYF01000964.1:0-884 GCA_003171295.1 Acidobacteriota bacterium
AGGGGCTTAAAGCCCCCGACTGCCTGCGGCCCGGTTATGTCGGAGCTAAAGCTCCGACCCCCTGCACATGTCGGAGCTAAAGCTCCGCCCCCCTTCACAACTCCCTCAAGGGCAGCTTTTCAAATTAGGACACTACCCGGCGGTCAGGAAGGTTGGCGGGTTCGTGCTGGTCATGTTATATTTCCAGAAGGTCATTCATGATATGGGCGCGTAGCTCAGTTGGGAGAGCGCGGCGTTCGCAACGCTGAGGTCGAGGGTTCGAATCCCTTCGCGTCCACCAAAATCCTTCACCGTCTTCTTCTTACTTGTATAATCCAAGGTTGCGAGCGCGGCGGCCTCGTCCGCAGCCTCACCCAGTGAGCTGGGCGCGAGGTCTTCATGCAATGCCCCAAGTGTAAGCAGGAGAATGCGGAAACGGTTCCATACTGCGTGCGCTGCCACGCGCCACTGCAGTACATCTGTCCGGCGTGCAAACACGTGCAATCGCAGGGCGGCAGGTGCGAGAAATGCGGAGTCGATTTTGCCAAATATGCAGCGATGCTGGTTTTTCGCGCCCAGAGTGAAATCGGTGCTCAGCGTGAGCATNNTCTCACTTGTGAAGTTTCTGCTGGGCAAGCTGCGGGGCCGCTAAGCCACTTCATCCTGGGGTCGGCCGAACCCGGACCAAGACTTCTGCGCGCCGACACCCGCTATTTCTGTCCCTTACTCGCGATATACCGTTTGGCTTTTGCCATGAGCTCCTTGGCCTGCGGCATGTCCTCTAGGGCTTTCAGCACAAGCGGATCGCTCTCGATGCCGATCTTATTGGCCTCGTTCTCGCCGAAGATCGACTCCACAAGTTGGAAGCGGACGCGGGTCTTGACGAATTCGAGGTTATCTTTCAG